>JANLTC010000118.1:0-14297 GCA_031362725.1 Deltaproteobacteria bacterium
CGCATCGAATCCGGCGCAGCGCAGCATGACCAGGGTATGACGACCCGAGGGGCACTGCGTTGATCGATCCGTCCCGGTCTGTTTAGGTGGGGCCCGTGAAAGCACCGTCAGGGGGTCATTTGCTGGCGCGAGCGGCACACAACGGTGCTCGCACCGTCGCGTGGGCCGCCATCGGAGCAGCACTGCTGATTGCGATCCCGTCCGGCGCCCGAGCCGCCAGCGCCGATCCGGCCCTCCCCCGCCCGAGCCTCCTCTCCCGCGCACTCAAAGCCTTCCACCGTCTCGAAGCCGCCGGCCGCGTGCACAATCAGGCGCTGACGGTGATCGACTACTCGCTGCCGTCTTCGCAGCGACGCCTCTGGGTGATCGACCCGCGGCGCGTCTCGGTGCTCTTTCACGAGTTCGTGTCGCACGGGCGCGGCTCGACGACCGATACCGATCCCGATCACGCCGTGCGCTTCGGGAACGATCCCGAGAGCCATCGATCGAGCCTCGGCACCTTCCTCACCGGCGACACGTACGCGGGAAAGCACGGGCACTCGCTCGAACTCGTCGGCCTCGAACCGGGCGTCAACGATCGCGCGCTCGAGCGGCGCATCGTGATCCACCCGGCCGACTACGTGAGCGCGTCGTACCGCGCGCAGAGCGGCGGGCGCGTCGGGCGCAGCTTCGGCTGTCCGGCGCTCGATCCCGCCATCGCGCCAAAGATCATCGATCGCATCCAGAACGGCAGCGTGGTGTACGTCGCCGGTATGGCGGACGATCAGGGCAGGTAGGGATATCCCGTTGCGAGCGCGCGCTCGAGCGCGACGTCGTGGCGGTAGATGTCTTCGTAGAACGAGATCGTGCCGTCGGGTCGCGCAACGGCCGTCGAGTACGAGATCACCACCGGGATCGGCTGCTGCAGCGCGACGCGCATCTCGGCCTTTGCCTCGAGTGCGCTCTCGACCCGCGCTGCGTCCCAGCCCTCGGGCTCGAGTACCCAGCGCGCGAGGGCAGCCGGCGAGGCGAGGCGGATGCAGCCGTGGCTGAAGTCGCGGCGCGCGCGCTGGAACACCGCCTGGCCGGGCGTATCGTGGAGGTACACGTTGTTGCTGTTGGGAAACAGGAACTTCACGCGGCCGAGGGCGTTCTTCTTGCCGGGGCGCTGGCGCAGTTTCGCGGTGCCCTGCGCGAGCTGCGCAATCGCGTCGGACGTGGCTTCGAGCGCGACGCCGCCGCTCACGATCTCCATCTCCTGCGCAGCGAGATAGCCGGGGTTCTTGTGCAGCTTCGGCAGGATCTCGTTCTTCGTGATGCTGCGCGGCACGTTCCAGTACGGCGCGAAGACGACGGTTCGCATCACACCCGTGAAGATCGGTGTCTCGGTGTGCAGTGCGCGCCCGACGACGACGCCCATCCGTACCGACGATGCGCTCGCCGGCTCGATGCCGTCGAAGGCGAACAGCTCGAAGCCGGGGACGTTCACGAACACGACGCGACCGCGTTCGAGCGCCGGGATCCAGCGCAACCGTTCGAGCGCGAGTTCGATCTGCCGCACGCGCGCGGCAGCCGGAACCGCGAGCGCCTTCGCCGTCGCCGCGCCGATCACGCCGTCTGCCTCGAGACCGTGTCGCGCCTGGAACCGCTTCACCGCATCGACGAGGGCATTGTCGTAGACCGCGACCGAGACCAGCGTGCCGGCGGGCAGATCGCCGAGCGCGGCGAGCCAGTTTGCGAGTTGCGGCGCGACCGCGAGCGGGTCGCCCGGCGCGATCTTCGGCGACAGCGCAATGGGAGCCACCGTGGTGTCGAAGGCGAGCTGCCGGTAACGCGCGAGCTGCTCTTCGAGCAGCTGGTTCTGCGCGAAATCCGGCTCGGCCTCCTTCACGACCTCGCGGATGCGGCCGTGGACGACGGCCTCCTGAACGAGTGTGGCGAGGTCGTACTTCTTCGGGTCGATGTCGTAGCCGAAGTCTAGATTTTTGGGATTCACCCTGCCGATGTGCAGATCGGAGATGTGACGCAGTACTGCGACGCTCAGCGCCACGTCGAAGCGCGCGAGCGCCGCGGGCGCAGGATCGCCCCGTGCCGCGAGTTCTCGGGCCTGCTGGTCGAGCAGCGCGGCGTCGTAGTCGCGCGCGTCGAGGCCCTTGGCATCCGCCTGCTGCAGCACCGCGATCGCGTCCTGCGCCGACGCGTTCGGTCGCGTGCCCTCGAGCCAGAGCGGTTGGAAATGACGCGGCTCGTAGAGACCGCGCAGGATGTCCTGGTAGTCGGGAAATCGCGGCCAGCGCAGACCGTCGAGACGCGCCGCATCGACGGTCGATCGGAGCGCCTCGGCGATGGCGGCCGTCTCGGCGGCGCGCGCGGACAGCGAGGCGAGCATCAGCAGCGCGCCGACGACGAGACACGGACGCGCTCTGCTCATTCGAGTTCCATCCCGGCGACAAGCGTCTCCGGTTCAGTTCGTTGCGTTCTTCGGCCGGTCGAGCAACGCGAGCGCCGCGATCGCAATGCTCGCCAGCGCGAACGATCCGGGCTCCGGCACCACCGTCGGATTCTCGATGTCTTCGGACACGCACTCGATCGCCGCCGTCGTGATCGGGTTGCAGCCCGAAGGCGTGCCACCGGGGATTGCCGCGAAGTAGCCGTTGTCGAGGATCTCGGGCACCGGGTAGTCGGTGCTGATGATCTGCGCACCGCTCGCCAGCGCCGCCGTGCGCATCGTGGTGTTGTTGGCCTTGGCGTCGGAAAGGTTGTCGGCGCGGGTGCGGATCACGTAGCCGAGCGCGACGAGACTCTGGATGCGGGCGAGTCCGCCGATGGGACCATCCACCTTCATCACCGCGGCGTCGTCGCGACCCTCGCTCGACGTGACGAACATCGCGCGGCCTTCGAGTGACGCATGATCCTGCACGTAGCCCTCGAGATCCGCGCCGCCGTCTTCGTCGAGCAATACGGCCACGAAGCGGCCACGCGTCTGGCGCAGCGTCGGCCAACCGTCCTGCAGCACGGCCTCGCGGAGCGTCGGATGCGCACCGCGCACTTCGTCGGGCGCGACCAGCAGGTCGGGGCCGCCGGGCGGCGCCAATACCGAGCGGATCTCGGCGTCGAGTTCGTCGTAGTGGCAGATGACGTGGTCGGGGGGGTCGCAGATCGGCTCGTCGCTGAGCGCCATCGGGTCCGACGCGAAGTAGAGACCCTTCGGCTCGACGAAGAGGAAGATCGGCTGGTGGCCGCGGTGACTCAGGGACCAGTCGCGCACCGTTTCGAGACACAGGATGAGCGTCGTACAGTTCGAGGCCTGATCGAAGAAGTTGAGGTGATGGACGCGGAAGTAGCCGCCCTCGTCGTCCCAGTAGACGTCCAGCTCGAACTTGCGGACGCCCTGGTCGTTCAGCTGTACGTCGAGCGGCGCGTGCTCGTAGTCGTAGGGCGCCGGCGGACCATTCGGGTAGAGCGGCGAGCGCAGGTGGTAGCTGTTGTGTGTGCCGATCGACCAGATGTCGTTGACGTGCAGCAGATCATCGCGCGGGTAGGGATCGACGGCCTCGGGCGGCGTCGCGCGAGCAGTGGTTGCGAGCAGGAGCGCGAGTAGCGAGGCGATCCGGAACGTCATGGCGCCGAGGATATGGAGCCCGCGCGCTTCCCGCCCCCGCGACTACTTTGGAACGCCGCCGCGTGCGACGCAGTCGTCGCGCAGCATGAACTCGGAGCGGCCGGAGAGTTGGCAGCGCGCGATGCCCGCGTCGCTCTCCTCCGAGCCGAGCGTGCGCGCGGTCTGCCACCAGCCTTTCGCATTCGGGTCGACGGGGTTCACAGCAGCGGCGGCGCCGGCTCCCGGTTTCGCGGCCGCCGACGTTGCGGCCCCGCCCTTCCCGGCGCCCGCTGTCGCCGCGGCCTTCTCACGGGCCGTCGCCGGGCCGCTGGCGAGCGCGTTGGCCTTGTCGAGTTCGTCGAGGGCGAAGCAACCGTTCACCACAGCGAGGAGCCCCGCGACGAACAGCGATCGGAAGATGGATCCGGCGCACATACCCGGTTCATCGACCGGACGCGGATGCGACCCGAGACGCCGGATCCTCTGCCAACCCTGCCTGGGAGTTGCCGCAAAGGCAGCCAGCACGAGCTCGGAGATCGCGCGACCTCGGCGCGCGACGCGGCGTTCAGCTGCTGCGTCGGCGCTTCCCAGCGAGGCCGCTACCCGCCAGGCCCAGCCCCACCAGCAGCAGCGACGACGGTTCCGGCACTGCAGGTGCGAAGGTGCTGTACGTCACCGAGGGCAATTGGTTCAGCCCGCTGAGAAGGTCGTAGCTGGCAGTCCTTGCGAAGAACAACGCATCGGTGTGCAGGAAGAAGAAGCGCGACCCGCTCGAATCATCCGCGGGATCTCCGGGCTGCACGGGCGGGTCGGGGAACAGGAAGGTGATGGCTCCGCCGGGATCCCCAGCCGGATTGAACAGCCGCCCGATGAAGGGCGCCGCCGACCCGAGGCCGTCGATGCGCCAGTCGGCGTCCGTCAGGTTGACGTAACCGAAGTCGCGAAGGTGGAACTCGGACACACCGTCACCCGTCGAGGCCGGATCCACGGTGATGCGCCAGTAGAAGTCGAGCGTGCCGGTCATGTCTTCCCTCACCACTGCGCTCTGAACCGCGCCCGTGAGACCCATGGCTCCAAAGCTGAACGCCTGCACCTCGTCGACGAGAACGGTTCCCGCGAGTTCGGGTCGCGCGGCCGCGGTCGTGCCACCGAGACCCGTATCGAGGAATGGCTCGGCCACGAACGCATTGTTCAACGACACCGCTTGCGCAGCGGATGCCACGGTGAGCAGCACGGCGCCAATCGCAGTCGCGATGGCGGAGACATGCAGGTGACGCACGGGATTCTCCTCGAATGAGATCGCCGCTCAGCGGGGCGACGATTCGTTGCGAGGCCCAAAGGGGCGGTCGAACCCTGCGTCTGCGCCACCCCGGCCTATGGAGGGAGTGGACGCTCAGAGGCGCGCGTGGCGCGGGATCTGAGATGACCTTGGCCCAGTCGGGACGCGGCGCTCGCGAACGCCGTCTGGCTTTCGATCGCGGCGATCACCTCGGCAACGAGAGTCTCTGCGCCCTTCTCACGGACTGCCGCCGGGCTGCTGACGAGCGCGTTGGCCTTGTCCGAGCCGTCGAGGGCGAAACAACCGCTCAGTGCAGCGAGGAGCCGCGCGACAAGGAGAGTGGAAGATGGCTCCAGCAGCGCGCGCACCCAGGTGCTGGAGGTCACCGAGGGCTCTTGGTTCCGCCCGTTGAGAAGCTCATCGGTAGCAGTCTTTGCGCAGAACCACGTATCGGTGTGCAACGCACGCAGCGAAGAGGAGAGGGTCGCAGCGCTCGCGTCGTGGCTCCGCAGCTTCGCCTCCTGTTCGGCTTCGCCACCTACGGCGATGACGGGGCACTCTCTCCAGCAGGAGGCACCGCCCGCGATGTGGATGCTGCTGCTGGGCCTCGTGCTGGGCGCGCTCTCCGGCGCGCGCGACTCCGTTGCGGGCGAGTTTTGCCGCTGCACACAGCAGAACTTTGCCTGGCGCGGGTGCGACGCGCAGGGCGTCTGCGATCCGGCAGGCTGGCAGGGATGCTCGCCGTCGCCGGACGACTCGTACACGATCTTCGACGGCTGTCACGTCACGGTGGATGCCGGGACTGACCTCCTTCTCTCGCAGGTGGGTGTGAACCGCACGACGATCCAGGCCGGCGGAAGCCTCGTCGTGCGCGGTCCCGGCGAGCTGCGACTGGGACCGATCGGCCTCACGGCCGAAGCCGGTTCCTCGATCGACATCGGCGGGTGCTACCGCACCACGGACGCCTCCGGCTGTGCGCCCTCGCTCGGCCCCAGCTCGATCTTTTCGATCGGCCTCGTCACACCATGCCGCGACGGCGACTGTGCCGACGATGCCGAGGTGGTGCGCATCGTTTGGAACGCGAGTACCAGCGCGCCGGTCCTGTCGCAGATCGACGCGCTGCTCGCACAGATCCAGGCAGATCGAGACGTCCTCTGCTTCTGGCAGGACGTCGTCACAGGACAGATCGGCGCTGACGCGGGATATTGCTACAAGATTGTGTCGGTTGGTCGAAGTGGCGAGGACCGCACGCTCGACTTCGACGTCCGCCAGACCTGGTCGACGCAGAGCGACCAGGCGGGCTACCCGCTTCGGCGCCGCGTCGAAGAGCCAGTGACACTGGCTGACGACGCCCCGATCGGCACACGACGCCTGCGCTTCCAACAGACCGATGTCGTCGTGGGCCGCACCGAGCCGGTGGGTCGCTGGCTGCGCTGCAACGGCGGCCAGCGGGCGTACTTGATCGCGAGTGGCACCGACGCCGCCGGCGGCGACACGCTGCTTCTCGCCGACGGTCGCGGCGTCGCAGTGTCGTACGCGGCCGGCTCCACCTGCTTCCTCGACTGGGGCTGGGGCATCGGAGACCTGGCCTTCGTGATGGCGCCAGTGCACGTGAGCTCGGCGACATCGCAGCCCGGCGACGCGTATCTCAGGCTGCTGGGCGACACCACGCTGCGTGCCATCGTGGCGGACGGTCTCGGCGGCGACACGGACGGCGGGCGCACCGCGATCGAGATCCGCGGGGGTCCGCTCCGCGCCTTCGAGCACGTGTGGGTGACGGACCCGCTCGTGAAGGATCGCGCGGCCGTGTTGCTCGACGATCTCCCCTGCGGCGCGACCGTCGATCACCTCACCGTGACGGGCGGCCCACCGGACCCCGTGGACGACCGGAACTACGGACTCGCATGGTACGGTGGTGCCAGCTGCGCCTACTCGGTCCGCCATCTCTACACGCGCTTCATGGGTGACGACAACTTCGTGCTCGAATCGAGTGGCGCGGATCCGGTCGCCGCGATCTCGCTCCAGTACGTCGAGGCGGGGCCCGCGTCGCTGCCGGGCGACAGCGGCCAGCTCTTTGACTTCGGCGAACCGAATCCGACCGTGGTGAGCGCTGCCGACGTGCTCTGCACCGGCTGCACATCCGATGACGGCTTCGGCTCGCTGCTCCTCGTCCCGGCCGGCCCGGGCGAGATGCGCGACTTCGTTTGGGTCGGAACACACAACGGCGGCGTGCTGCCGGACTCCCCGACCGCGAACAATCCCAACTTCTCGCTGCAACGCTTCGCTGTGATCGGATCGAACGTCGATCCCGCAAACCCCGTTGGCTCCGGTCCGCTAGTGGGCATCAACGCCGATTCCTTCTACGTACGCGACGTGTACGATCCGCGGATCGGCTCGAATCAGCTCTGCACGGCGAATCCGTACGGCGCGCAGACGCGCTCGGTCACGCACGGCGTGTTCTACGACGTCGATCTCGGCGGCACGCCTTGCGAGGTGAGTCAGGCGCAGATGTCAGATGTGTACTTCATCGACGTCACGCGCAGCGCGAATCCGGGCCCGATCCTACTGGTCGAGCCGTGGGCCTCGAACGCGGTCCTCGCAAACCTGACGATGGCGTTCCAAGGCACTCCGAAGGGTGTCACGAGCGGCGTCTCCGCTCCCTTCTCGGCGGCGGCGCCCCAGCTCACGCTGAGCGGATTGCTGCTCACGGGCTTCCGTGGTCCGGACGTAGAGCGCGCGATGTCGCTGGGCTCACCCTTGAATCCGCCTGCGATGCACTGGGGGGCGCCGGCCTGTTTCTACGACAACGCCCAGGATGACGCGCCCTGGACGCTCGCGGCCTACCCGGTCGCGCCCGTGCGCGGCGTCGATCCCCGCTTCATCAATCCTGCCTCGGGGCGCTACGACCTCGCGGGCGGCTCTGTGGTGGCAGCGGCCGGCTGCGGTGCGCGCGACGCCGGCGTGGGGAAGGCGAACTGGGCGCACAAGAAGGCCAAGCTCGAGCCGATCAACTCGGGTCCGCGGTTCAGCACGTCGTGCGGAATCGGCGCCGAACTCGCACCGCTGCTCGCCCTGCTCGCCGCCGGGATGCATCGCGCGTCGGCGCATGCCAGGCGTCCACTCTGAACGAGAGACCTGCGGCCGGCGCGGGGCCACGCGGATTCGCGACGCGCCGCAAAGAGCGCCCGAGGAACGCGACTTGGACCCGTCTCCCAGCACACCCGAACGATGGCGTGCGAAGCTGGACGGTCCCGTTCTACGCCGAGAACGCAGATCGGTCACCCGAGTTGGCGCCTGCGGTGGTGGGCCCCGTCGGCTTCGAGCGACGAGGGCGTCCGGACATGAACCGGCAGCTCGAACCCCTGCGCTACGGGCCTACGAGAGCAGGCGGCGACACGCGACGAGAGGCGACGCTCGCGAACGCCGTCTGGCTTTCGATCGCGGCGATCACGTCCGCGACCAGAGCCTCGGCGCCCTCGTTGCCGTCATCGGGAAGCGAGAGACCGAGTCGCACCACGACGAGCTTCGCCGACGGCACCACGAACACGTACTGCCCGCTGTGACCGGTCGCAGCGTAGGTGTCGGTCGGCAGCTTCGGCCACGGGCGCTGCGCGGGATTCTTCGGATCGCCCGCGTTCAGCCAGAAATGCGCGCCGTACTGACCGTCGGGCGCGAGTGGCGTGGGCGTCGTGACGTAGCGCACCCAGCCTTCGGGCAGGATGCGGCGTCCGAACCAGACGCCGTCCTCGCGGTGCAGCTCGCCGAAGCGCGCCCAGTCGCGCGCGGTCATGAACGCGAACGACGAACCGATGAAGGTGCCCGTCACATCGGGCTCGAAGAACGCGCTCGTCATGTCGGCCGCGTCGAAGAGGCGTTCGCGTGAAAAACGCACCAGCGCGCCGAGATCGTTGCCGTGCAGCTCGCGGACGATCCTCGCGAGAATGTTCGCCGTGCCGCTCGAGTAGCTCCATACGGTGTCGGGTGGCGCCACGAGTTCACTCCGGGCGGCGAACGCGCCGACGTCGCCTGACTCGAAGAGCATCCGCGAGACGTCGTTCACGGCGCCGTAGTGCTCGTCGAACGCGAGTCCACTCGACATGCGCAGCAGCTGGTCGAGTGTGATCGCATGGCGCGGATCGTCCGGCGACGACCACTCGGGAACCGGCGCGCGCTCGTGCAGCGCGAGGCGACCGTCGCCGATCTCGATCGCCACCAGCGCAGCGGTCACGCTCTTCGCCATCGACCACGAGAGCATCGGCGTCTCGGGGCCGTAACCATTCGCGTAGCGTTCGGCGACGAGTTTTCCGTCGTGCGCGACGACGATCGCGGTCGTCCGGCGCACCCGCCCGTCCGCATGGGTGGGCTCGGTGAACGCGCGATCGATCGCCGCGCTGATCGCGGGCGGAGCGGGATCCGTGGGCCGGGCCGCGCCGCGCGGCCACGGGGCTCCGACCGGCAGCGGCTCGCGCGGCGTTTCTACACCATGGGGCAACGCGAGTGAATCGGCGGTCGCGTCGCGCAGCAGCGTGCAGCCGAGACCGGGGCGATGGATCGCGCGCGCACGCACGAGTCCCCACCACGCACGACCCTCGGCACCGTCTTCGGTCTTCGTGACACCGAGCAGCGGGCCGAGCGGCGCGGCTTCGGGAACGATGTAGCTGCGCAGCAGATCCTCGGCGTTCTCGCCGGAGTTCCACGCGAGCGAACAGGCCACCTTCGCGGTGAAGCCGGCGCCGACCGTCGAGGCGGTCGCGAGTACGCAGCCCATCGATCCGGACGCGGCGCCGAGCAGAGCGAGCGCGAGCCGTCGCCGACGATTGCGCGAACTCAGCAGAAGCTCGCCCCGACCAGTTGCTCCGACAGCGGCCACAGCCGCGCGGCCGCCGCGGCGTCGAGCGCCCACGGCGCGTAGCCGACCTGCGCCATCAACTCCTTCGACGGACCGGCGATGTGACAATCCTCGAGATAGAGCCCGCCGCGGGCCGCGAGTTCCGGCGCGGTGGCAGCCCAGACCTGTGTCGCCGCGCCCTGCGCGACCTGCTTCCAGCGGAAGCCACCGGCCGGCGCGCGCGCCAGCATCACCTCTCGATCCTCCGTCGTCAGGTGGCGACCGAGTTCGGTGACGATCGCGCCCGGATGCAGCGCGAAGCCGCGCACGCCGTCGGCCCGAAGCCGGCGATCCACTTCGAGCGCGTGCCAGATGTTGGCGGTCTTCGCCTGCCCGTACGCCTCCCACTTGTCGTAGGGTCGCTGCTGGTAATTGGGATCGTCGAGGTTCACCGGCCCGAAGCGGTGACCGCTTGAACTGACGCAAACGACGCGCGACGGCGCCCCCGCGCGCAGCGCCGGCGCGAGCAAGCCCGTCAGCAGAAAGTGTCCCAGGTGATTGGTGCCGAACTGCAGCTCGAAGCCCTGCTCGGTGCGACCCAGTGGACAGGCCATCACGCCCGCGTTGTTCAGCAGCACGTGGATCGCCGGATGGCTCGCGAGCGTCGCGGCGGCAAACGCGCGAATGCTGGGCAGCGAACCCAGCTCGAGCGCGCCGACCGTGACGGCGTCGTTGCCGGTGACGCTGCGAATCTCCGCCGCGACCTTCTCACCCTTCGCGACGTCGCGGGCGCCGATCAGCACGCGCGCACCGCAACTCGCCAGCACGCGCGCACTCTCGGCGCCGAGACCACCCGAGCCGCCGGTCACCACCATGACGAGACCGGCGAGATCGATGCCTGCGGCGACTTCCGCAGCCGTCGATTCGAACCCGAAACGCGAAGATTCTTCCTGCTGCACGACGGCGGTCTCCTCGGGTGGGCACGGATGAGGTAGGGAAGCGCACCCGCAGCGCCGACGCACCCACAGCCACGCGGGGCTAGGCTTCCTCGAGCGATGGCATGGCTCACCTATCTGATGGCGACGCTCTTCGCGCTGCTGGCGCTCGCGTGCGTCGGGCTGATTCCGATCGGCCTGCCGGGATTGTGGCTGATGATCGGTTTCGCGGCGCTCGCGCAGCTCGTCGGCAACATCCCTTTCACGACGGTACCGTCGATCCACTTCGGCTGGACGCTGCTCGGCGTATGCATCGCGATCGGCATCGCAGCCGAAGCGGTCGAAGCCATCGCTGGCGCAGCCGGAGCGCGATATGGCGGCGCGACGCGACGCGGGATGGTCGGCGCATTCGCCGGCGGTGTCATCGGCGCGCTCTTCTTCACCGGCCTCTTGCCGATCCCGATCGTCGGCACGATCGTCGGCGGCCTGGTCGGCAGCTTCGCGGGCGTGTGGATCGGGGAAGCCAGCGCCGAGCAGCAGCGCCACCCGGATGAGAAATTCCGCGCCGCGCTCGGCGCCGCGGCGGGCAAGCTCGCGGGAACCTTCGGCAAGCTCGGCGCCGGCGTGGTGATCTGGCTGCTGCTGGTCTACGGAGCCTTCACGGCGTAGCGCCCGGCACCGCAGCGGTGCGACGCTGCGTTGAGGCGCTGACGCCGAGATGCCATGCTCCGGTTCATGGCAGATCAACCGAATGCATTTCGACTCGCGGGGCGCGCGATCGCGGTCATCGGAGGCGCGACAGCGGGCGCCGAAGTCGCGGAGCGACTCGCAGAGGAAGGCGCCTTCGTCGCGGTCTTCGAGCAGAACCCGCGTCCCTACGGAAAGATCGAAGACGGGCTCCCGCGCTGGCATCACGAGCTGCGTCGCAAGGAATACCGAAGCATCGATGCCAAGCTCGAGCACGCCAACGTCGCATTCGTGCCGAGCACCCGAATCGGCCGCGACATCGACTTCGAGGCGCTCGCGCGAAGCTGGGGCTTCGACGCGGTCGTGCTCGCGAACGGAGCGTGGCGCGATCGCCCGCTGCCGGTCCACGGAGCCGACGCGTATCTAGGTCGCGGCCTGGTGTACCAGAATCCGTTCATCATCTGGTTCAATCACGCCGGCGAGAAGGACTACCAGGGCCCGCGCTTCGAGGCGCAGGACGACGTGATCGTGGTCGGCGGCGGACTCGCGTCGATCGACGTCGCGAAAGCCCTGATGCTCGAAACCACGCGCGCGAAGCTGCGCGAACGCGGCATCGAGGAATCCGTCTTCGAACTCGAAGTGAAGGGCATCCCGAAGGTGCTCGAGCGCCACGGCCTATGCTTCGAGGATCTTGGTCTGCGCGGCTGCACGATCTTCTATCGGCGCCGCATCGAAGACATGCCGGTGGTCGAAGTACCCGACGGCGCGACCGACGATCGCCGCGCAAAGGTCGAAGCCACCCGCAAGAAGCTGCTCGACAAGGCGATGGAGAAGTATCGCTTCCGGATCGAGCCGCTTTCGGCGCCGGACGGACTCGTCGCCCTGAACGACCGCCTCGTCGGCATGCGCTTCCGCAGAACGCGCATGGAGAGCGGCAAGCCAGTCAATACCGATGACACCTACGAGCGGCGCGGCGCCTACGTGATCTCGTCGATCGGCAGCATTCCCGAGGCGATCCCCGGCATCGATATGAAGGGCGAACTGTTCGCGTTCACCGATTGGGACCTCGGCCGACTCGCTGCGTATCCGAACGTGTTCTCGGCGGGTAACGTCGTCACTGGCAAGGGCAACATCGTCGCTTCGCGCAAACACGCCAGCCACGTGGCGGAGCGCGTCGTCGCGAGCTTCCTCGGTGTCGGTGAAGAGGGGCACGCGGGCGAGGAGGCGATCCTCGACGGCGCGCGCGACGCCGCACGCCGCGCCGCCGACGGCATCGCCGCGCAGCTGGCGTCGCAGCCGGCGCTCGAAGGGGCGGTCTCGCAGCAACTGCGTGCGCGCGTCGCGGGTCGCCAGCAGGCGGTCGGCTTCGCCGACTACCGCGACTGGATCGAGCGGGTAACGCCGCCAGATCTCGAGTAGCCCCGCATGGCGGAGTCCGAGGCAGCGCTGCACGAGAACGCGATCCTGCGCTCGATCGTCGAGGGCGTCGAGGCGGAAACCGGCGACGCCTTCTTCCAGTCGTTGGTGCGTCACATCGCGAAATCGCTCGGTGTCCAGTACGCGTTTGCATCGGAGCTGACGCAAGCGGGTACGCATTTTCGCTCGCGCGCGGTGTGGGCGCACGGCGCTCCCGGCGTCGACTTCGAACTCCCGCTGCACGGGACACCCTGCGAGGCCGTGCTGCAGGGTGCGCTCGTTCACCATCCGACGCATTTGCAGGAACTCTTCCCCGAAGACGCCGCGCTCCGCACCTGGGGCGCCGTCAGCTACTGCGGGGCCCCGATCACCCTGCGTAGCGAGACAAAGCCGAGCGGGGAGGGTCGTGTGTTCGGCCATCTCGCGATCCTCGACGATCGGCCGATGCCCGACGGCGCCGCCGCGCTCGCGGTGCTGCGCATCTTCGCCGCGCGCACGGCCGCCGAGATCGAGCGACTGCGCGCCTACGACGTAGTTCGCGCCAGCCAAGAGCAGCTGGGTCAGGTGCTGCAATGCGCCGCGGACGGGATCATCGTGAGCGACGAAGCCGGGAAGATCCTGCTCTTCAATCCCGCCGCAGAGCGCATCTTCGGCTGCAGCGCCGCGCAGGCGATCGGGGAGTCGGTCGCGCGCTTTGGCACACCCGAGGGTGTCGCAGCACGCCAGCAGGTCGTCGCGCAGCTGGCGCTGCATCCAAAGCAGGTGTTCTTCTACGGCGAGGATGAGGGCATCCTCGCCAGGCGCTACGACGGCACGCTCTTCCTGCACGAAGGATCGCTGTCGCGCAGCGAGTCCGGTGGGCAGGTCCTCTACACCGTGATCTTCCGCGACTGCGAGGAACGCCGCCACGCCAGTCGCGAACTCGCCACGCTGCGCCGCCAGAACGAAACGCTGCGCGAGGAGCTGCGCTCGGTCTACGCGTTCGACGAAGTCGTCGGTACCAGCCCGGCGCTGCGCGACGTTCTCGGCCAGGTTGAACTCGTCGCGGCCACCAATGCCTCGGTGCTGATTCGCGGCGAGTCGGGCACCGGCAAGGAGCTCGTTGCGCGCGCGATCCACGCGTTGTCCCCGCGGCGCGATCACCCGATGGTGAAGGTGAACTGCGCCGTGCTGTCCGCTGGACTCGTCGAGAGCGAACTCTTCGGCCACGAGAAGGGCGCCTTCACCGGCGCGACCGAGCGACGCATCGGTCGCTTCGAAGTGGCCGACGGCGGCACAATCTTCCTGGACGAGGTGGGCGAGATTCCCGAGAGCGTGCAGGTGAAACTGCTCCGCGTGCTGCAGGAGCGCGAATTCGAGCGCGTCGGCGGAACCCGGAGCAGTTTCACCTGCACGCTCTCGGGAATCTCGCCCACTTCGTCCAGGAAGATCGTGCCGCCGTCGGCCACTTCGAAGCGACCGATGCGGCGCACGGGCGCGCCGGTGAAGGCGCCCATCTCGTGGCCGAAGAGTTAGCGCTAGACGAGTCCAGCGGCCAGCACCGCGCAGTTAACCGAAACCAACGGGTGATCG
>JANLTC010000183.1:0-2131 GCA_031362725.1 Deltaproteobacteria bacterium
GGTCTGGATCTTCTCGGCGTCATCGTCGGGGATCTCGATGTCGAACTCTTCTTCCATCGCCATTACGAGTTCGACGATGTCGAGCGAATCGGCGCCGAGGTCGTCGATGAACGACGCCTCCGGCACGACCTCTTCTTTGGACACGCCGAGCTGCTCGACGATGATCTCGGTGACGCGTTCTTCGAGACCCATGCGGTGGCCCTCTCCAGGTTTCCGACGGCGCAGATCGGCGAACTTAGCCCGCGGTTGCGGGCTTTGCCCCGGGGCCTGCGACGAAAAGTGCCGCCGCGTCGAGATCCGCGGCCGAGCCCAGGTTCGCGCGTTCGAGATCTGGGGCGATGCGCGCAACGAGTCCGCACAGCACGCGACCCGGACCGACCTCGAGCACGGCATCGACGCCGCGTGCCGCAAGTCGTTCGATCATCTCCTCGAAGCGCACCGGCTCGGCGACCTGCCGGGCCAGCAGCTCGGGGATCTGCGCGGCGCTCGCAGTCGGCTCGGCGCTCACGTTCGCGACGACGGGCGGGCGCGGATCGGCGAAGCGAATCGCAGCCAGGTCGGAGCGCAGCCGCTCGGCGGCAGGTGCCATCAAGCTGCAGTGGAACGGCGCGGACACGGGAAGGGGCAGCGCACGCCGCGCGCCCGCCTCCTTGGCGAACCCACACGCCGCTCCCACTGCGGCGACGGTGCCGGCGATCACTGTTTGCGCGGGCGCGTTGAAGTTCGCAGCTTCGACGACTTGTCCCGTCGAGGCTCGCGCGCGCGCGCACGCCGCTTCGACCACGGCGCGGTCGCAGCCCACGATCGCTGCCATCGCGCCGACGCCCGGCGGCACTGCATCGCGCATGTAGCAGCCGCGGGCGCGCACCAGGCGCAGGGCGTCTTCGAGTTCGAGTGCGCCGGCCGCCACCAGCGCGCTGTACTCGCCGAGACTGTGGCCAGCGACGTAGCTGGGCACGAACGACCCGATGCGCTCCTCGAGCGCGCGCAGCAGCGCGATGCTGGTGGCGAGAATCGCCGGCTGCTGCACTTCGGTGGCTAGCAACGCTGCGTCCGGACCCTCGAAGCAGAGTTTCGAGAGCGGCATTCCCAAAGCGGAGTCAGCGGTCTCGAATACCGAGCGGGCGGCCGGCGAGGTCTCGTACACATCGCGGCCCATCCCGCTCTTCTGCGAACCCTGCCCCGGAAAGAGCAGCGCGAGCAAGCCGCTAGGCCTCGTCTGCGATCTCGATGCGCAGCGCGCCCGCGTAGTGGCCGCACTCGCGGCAGATGCGGTGGGGCGGCTTCGCTTCGCCACACTGTGCACACTTGGCGCGTGCGGGCATCACGAGCCCATCGTGCGAGCGTCGTTTGTTCTTGCGGCTCTTCGAGGTGCGGCGCTTCGGGACGGCCATCTCAGGACTCTCCTCGCGGTTCGCGACGCTTCAACACTGCCAGCGCAGCGAAGGGCGTTTTCGCGCGTTGTTCATCGCAGCCGCACGGACCCGCGTTGCGGTCCGCACCGCAGCCCGGGCAGAGCCCGCGGCAGTCTTCTTTGCAAAGCGGCTGGAGCGGCAGGGCCAGCGTCATGACCTCGAGCAGGAAGTCGCTGAGGTCGATCTCGTGGCCCTGAAACCAGCCCATCTCCAATTCGTCGCCGACACACATTCCGCGCCGCGCGAGCGACCTTGCCGATTCGGGCTCGGCGGGAACCCGCGTTCCGGCCGGCTCCAGAACCAACCGGAAGGGTTCTCGGAGCGCCGCACGATAGCGGACGAGGCAGCGGCCGCACTCCGGCTCGAGTGCCCCCGTGAGCTCTCCTTCGAGGTAAACGTCCTGACCCATCCGATGGGCGCGGACGACGGCTTGGAATGGGGCGGCCCGTAGCGCGGGCAGCTCGGCCGCCAATTCCTCGGCCTCGCTTCGCCACGCACCGGATTCCTCGAAGAGGGTCTCGGTCGGGCTGTCCTTCAGCCGGTCGACATGGAGCTTCATGGCTCGGGATCGCCTGTAGAGCGGGAGGAGACGATAGGAACATCGCGGGGTTAGCAGAGGGTTGGAGCGGGCGTCAACGGCGCTAAGTTGGCTCGGCTTTGAACCAGATCCGCACCCGATTCGCGCCGAGCCCGACCGGATTCCTGCACATCGGGGG
>JANLTC010000212.1:0-9599 GCA_031362725.1 Deltaproteobacteria bacterium
CAGACCGAGGACGCGCAAGAGAACCTGCGCGCATTCCTAGAGAAGCGACCGCCGCGCTTCACGAACGGCTAGAGCACAGGCGGAACCGGCCGGCGCAGATCCGCGGCGCGACCCGCTCGCGGCGACGGAACGGCGATCAACCGCCCCCGAGCGCAGCCTTGATCTTCTCGAGCGAGTCGAGGTTCGCGTTGAGCGCGGTCACGTGGTCGCGCATCTCGCTGATCTGGGTGCCGAGCTTCACCACCGAGCCGAGCGCGCCGCCCGAATCCCCGGCTGCCCCCATCGCCTTCTTTCCGAGCTCGCCCATCTGCGCCTCGGCCGTCGGCTGCGTCACGGCGCCGAGCAGGTAACCGCCACTGAAGACTCCCGCGAGCAGGAGCACGCGCAGCACGCGTCGCGAGATCGTGAACTGGAACGTCATCGGGATCCCTCCTTCGTCCGCATCGCGCGGCCGGTGGCGACATCCTAGCCGGTCAGCTCCTCGCGCGGGCGAACGGATTCGAAGCGGCAGTCGGGCTTCGCGACCGCCGGATCGGTGGTCACCATGATCGCAACCGCAGCGCAGCGCGAGCGGCCCTCAGCGCGCCGGAGCCGCCGGTGCCGTCGACGCGGCGTGCGCGATCCAGGGCGCCACGTCGACGACTTCGAGACGATCGCCGCCGATCGCGACGACGTGGTCGCCCACTCCGTCGAGTGCGGCGCGTCCCGTGACGTCGATCGTGTCGACGATGCGTCCGCGGAAGGGATCGAGCACCTGCAGTCCGCGCTCTCCGATCAAGAAGACGCTTCCGCCCTGCACCGCGACGTCCGCGACGCTGCCGATCAGATCCGGCTTCGGCCGATCGAGTGCGCGCGCTGTGCGACCGCCCGACACGTCGAAGCAGGCGATGCCGCGCAAGCCGAACACGACGGCGATGCCGCTCCCGACGCGAAGGCCGCGCGGCTCGAGTCCGCGTCCGAGTTCCGCAGCGCGGACGAACTCGGCGGGACGCGGATCGCGCGCGGATCCTGCGTACAGCCACTGTTCATCGAGCAACAGGAGTGTGTCCCCGGTCAGCGCGATGCCCCGGAGCGGTCGATCGAAGAGGCGCTCGACGGGTCCGCCATCGAGCGGCGTGCGAAGCAGCCCGCGCGATCCCGCAGCGACGAGGTGTCCGTCGATCTCTGCGACACCGATGACGGACCCCGCCACGCCGCGATCGAGCGCGAAAACGAGCCGGTACGCGCCGCCCTGGCGTACGACGACCTCGATTCCGTCCTCGCCGAAGAGCACGACTCGGTTGCCTGCGCGCTGCACGCCCGAGAAGCTCGCGATTCCGGACGGCCGCTGGTAGGTCGCGACGACACGCGGCGCGGTCGGATCGGAGAGATCGAGTTCGCGGAAGCTTCCGTTCGGCGAGAGCGCGATTGCGCGCCCCACATCGGCCGCCACGCCGGCGAGCCCGCTTCCGGCGTTCCACGCCGATCGGCGCGCCAACTGCGTCGGCCAACTCGCGATCGGAACGAAGAATCGATCCCAGTAGGACTCCGCAGAGCGCGAGAACAGTGCGGATCCGCCCGCGCGACGGTCTACGTCTGGGATGCGCGCGGTGAACGGTTCGGTCCAGATCGGCTCCGCGTCACCGTTGCGCTGCAATGACACCGTCGTCTCTGCGACCACGCCCGACTTCGCGAGTCGCCCGTCCTGGTCGTGTGCCGATGCGTCGCGCTCGTCGTGGCGGATCGTCAGCATCGTGACGGCTGGGCCTTCGACGAGCGAAATGCCGGCAGCGGTGTAGGCCTCGCGCGCGCGTTCCGCGAACAGGTTGCGGAGGCGATCCGCTTCGCCGACGCCGGGCGCAATCTCGATGCGCAGTCCGACGGAACCCCAGCGGGCAGAACGTCTGGCATCGACGCCCGAGAGCGTTCGCTGTGCCTCGATCGTGTAGTCACTGGTCGGATGCTGTTGCACGAAGGCCGCGAGCGCCTCGGGGCGTCCGGTGAAGCCGGCTGCGCGAAGGTACGTCGCGTTGCCAGTCGCGCGCGCGGCGAATGCGCCGTCTGGGAACGTCGCGAGAAAACGGTCGTAGGCGGCAGGCGTCGCTTCGGAGCGGGCCGACTCGAAGACGCGCGATTCGAGTCGGCGGGTCAGATCGGCCGTCGCCTGGCTATCGGGGTGCTCGCTGCGAAAGCGCGCCAGCGCTTCCGCGTTGGGGTCGCGTTCCAGCTGCAACACCGCGAGGCGTTCTTTCGCTTCGGTGACGTGGGGAGAGTTCGGATGCTCGGCAATGAAGCGGCGATAGGCCTGTGTCGCGTCCTGGGCTCGCACCTGCTCCCAGCCTTGACCCGCGCAACTGGTGAGCGCGAGCGCGATGACGAGCGAGAAACGGAACGAAGGGAAGTGAGGGTGCATTCCGGCGGTCCTCAGCACGGGGGGCGGAAGCGCCCGTTCGTGGATCGGCTCGCCAAAGGAGGCCCTTGAGTCGCAGCTGTCGCACACGGAGCCAGTGCTCCGCAGCGGCATCTAGAATTGCAAGTAGATGAACTGAACGGAGTTGTTGAAGGAGCCCAGCAGCAAGAACGCAACCGTCATCGCGTAGTACAGGGTCCAGCGCTGCCAGGTTGGCCGCTCTCGCAGGTACTCCCGGATCACGACCTTGCTCTGGATCAGCTGGACGATTTCGAGAAAGACGATCAGCGCGATTGCGAGCAGGATGTCCCAACGGTCGAGGATCAGACCCTGGATCAATAGATTCGCCGCGACCGGCGAGAAACCGACCCGGCCGAGTTCCCACAGGTCTCGAACGGTGCCGAGCGTCATGTGGGGGATGATGTAGAGCGCGTCGCGCATCGTGCTCGCACGGAAGAACACGTCGACACAGGAGACGAACGCAAGCATTCCGACCAGACAGAGATAGCTGTAGACCCGCGGCGGTAGGAAGGCAGTCAGCCGCTTGCGCGGTCGTCGCGTCAGCACTTCGAGACACAACGCGACACCGTGGATCATTCCGAACACGATGAAGGTCCAGTAAGCGCCGTGCCAGAGTCCGCTGAGCGTGAAGGTCACCATCGTTGCCCAAACGACCGCGAGCTGGAATCCCCAATTCCTGCGCTTCACCACGGTAGGCAGGTAGAGATAGTCGGTGAACCAGCTCGTCAGCGAGATGTGCCAGCGCCGCCAGTACTCGGGCACCGATCGCGCCGCGTAGGGCCTGTTGAAGTTCGTCGCGAGGCGATAGCCCATCACCTGGGCCGATCCGATCGCGACATCCGAGTAGCCCGAGAAATCGCAGTAGACCTGGAAGATGAAGAAGACCGCCGCCAGGAGCAGCGCGAAACCGTCGTATTGGGTCGGATCGGCGTAGACGGTGTCGACCAGCACGGCGAGACGGTCGGCGATCACGACCTTCTTGAAGAGTCCCCAGAACATCTGCTTCAAGCCGTCGGTCACGCGGACGTAGTCGAAGTCGTGCTTCTCGAAGAACTGCGGGATCAGCGCGCCGGAGCGCGCGATCGGGCCCGCGAGCAGCTGCGGAAAGAAGCTGACGAAGAGCGCGAAGATGCCGAGGTGGCGCTCGGCCGTCTTGTCGCCGCGGTAGACGTCGATCGAATAGCTGACGACCTGGAAGCTGTAGAACGAGATGCCGACCGGCAGCAGCACGTCGAAGATCGGGGCCTCGTAGCCGAGATGCCAGTAGTCGAACAGCTGTTGCAGCGAGGTGCTGAGAAAGTTGAAGTACTTGAACGCGAACAGGATTCCGAGATTGAAGACGACGCTGACGCCGAGCCAGAACGACTTCCGTCTGGCGTCGGTCGCCTCCTCGATCCAGATCGCGGTCACGTAGACGATGAGCGTCGACGCGATGATCAGTCCGGCGTACGCGACCCGCCAGGACATGTAGAAGTAGTAACTCGCCGCCAGCAGCAGGATCCAGCGGAACCTGCTGGGAGTTGCGAAGTAGAGCAGTACGACGATCGGGAAGAAGTAGATGAAGTGCAGCGAGTTGAACGGCATGGGGAGGCTTCGCTGCCGATCAGCTCTTGTGCTTCTCGACGCAGTCGCACAGATCGCCGACGTTCTTGAACTTCATGATCTCGCTCAACTTGAACTTCACGCCGAAGTGCTGCTCGACCGCGGTGATCAGCTGGATATGGGTGAGCGAGTCCCAGCCGGCCACGTCGGACGCCGTCATGTTCCTCGCGACCCGGATCGAAGTGTCATCGAAGACATCGATGAAGATGCCGCCGAGCGCTGTCATGATTTCGTCCTGATTCACTTGGGTCGAGCCTCCATGCGCGGTTATCGGGAACCTGTGATCGACTTTTCCATCAAGATCTTGACGCCACCCGGAACGATCGAAAGCAGCATCGGATCTTCGCTGCGACGTTCCAGCGCGACGCGGAAGCCGCGCTTCTGGTAGGCGCGACAGGCGCTGTCGTTCTCCTTGACCAGGATGATCTGCGACTTTGCGAGGCCCGGGACCCGCTCGCGCAGCAGCGACAAGTGGGTATCGAGGATGTGACCGGTGACGCCGCGCCCGCGATGGGGCGCCCGTACGTAGATCGACTCGAGTTGCGCCGTGCCGCTCTCGCGCGCGATCGCGAGCGCTTCGAGCCGGGCGAACCACGGCCGCGCACCCGCGAGCTTCTGGGCGTCGAGAAAGTGCTGCAGCAGGTTCGCCTTGATCAACGTGCTCGGCATTCCCGACTCGCCCTCGAGCCAGGCGCATGCAGCACCCGCGTACTCCCCATCG
Organism: Deltaproteobacteria bacterium; assembly: GCA_031362725.1. Taxonomy (GTDB): domain Bacteria; phylum Myxococcota_A; class UBA9160; order UBA9160; family PR03; genus PR03. The sequence continues at coordinate 4,734 of JANLTC010000212.1, forward strand.
ACTTCCGCGACCAGAAATCCCGAGATGCAGAGTTCCTGCCCTTCGAAGTCTTCGTCGAGGATCGACGCGAGCAGCACCCGCAGCTCACCTTCCGTGAGCGAGAAGATCTCGCAATAGGAAATGCGCTGCGCGCCGCTCTTCTCCGCCTCGATGATCGCTTCGACGAGGAAATCGCGATCCGTCGGGGCGGCGCGGCGTACCCGGACGCCGTCAGCCATCGCCGTTGGACTCGGCCTTGGCCCATGCTGCCAGCTTGACGCGATCCACCTTGCCGCTCGGATTGAGCGGGAGCGCCGGCACGGGCGTTATGCCGGTCGGCACCATGTACGCCGGGAGCGCCGTCGCGACATGGCCCTTGATCTGCAGGGCCGCCGTCGCATCGCCTTCGACGAACAGATGGATCTGGCTGTTCCCGATCCGGTTCTGGAACGCGATGGCACATAGATTGATCTTCGGGATCGCCGCGCGCGCGTGGAACTCGACCTCGGCAAGCTCGACCCGATAGCCCTGGATCTGCACCTGATGATCGACGCGTCCGCAGAAATGAAGGTCGCCTTCGGCGTCCAACTCGGCGAGATCGCCGGTTCGGTAGTAGCGAGTCTTCGACACCTCGTCGCGGAAGAAGCTCGTGCGGTTCTTCTCGGCGTTCTTCCAGTAGCCGGGCGTCACCTGGGGGCCGCAAAGGCAGATCTCGCCGCGCTCTCCGGCCGCAACGACCTTGCGATTCTCGTCGATCAGGATCGCTCCCATGTGGGCCATCGGTTTCCCGATACACACGATCCCGCTGCGGGCCTTCGTCGCGACCTTCCCGGGCACCCAGTCGTAGACGAGGCTGAACACGGTCGCCTCGGTGGGGCCGTAGAAGTTCTGGATCAGCGCGCCCGGAACACACGCCGACCACTCCTGCACGACGTCTTCGTACAGCGCTTCTCCGCAGAAGTACGCATGTCGCAGCGCCGGAAGCCGGATCTCGTCGAAGTAGGGCCGCAGGTAGGAGAGGATCGATGGCACCATCGGCGCGATCGTGATGCCGTGATTCTCCAGCAGATCGAACACGTAGGTGTACTTGATCGCTTCGCGCGGGACGGTGCAGACGCACGCGCCGCGGGCGAGCGGGGTCATGTAGGTCGCAATCGAGAAGTCGAAGGTCAGCTCGAACATCTGCAACACGCGGTCGTGTTCGGTGAGCTCGCAGGTGCAGGCGAAGAACGCGTCGAGGAACGCCGATAGATTGACATGGGAGATCGGCACTCCCTTGGGCTCTCCGGTGCTCCCCGACGTGAACAGGATGTAGGCGAGCGCGTCCTCCGCGAGTTCGGGCAGCGACAGGTCGATCGCGCAAGCCGGCAGCGTGTGGGTTTCGATCACCTGCATGCCGGGCGGGCCCGCGAGAACCAGACCGGGCTGGCTGGAGAACACCGTCGTGATCTCCGCCTGCGCAAGCATCGAGGCGATGCGCTCCGCCGGCAGCGTCGGGTTGATCGGTACGAAGGGATGCCCGGCGAAGAGCGTTCCGAAGATCGCCGCGTAGGTTTCGAGATCATCGAATGCGACGATCCCGATGTTCTCAGCGGGTGGCCGGTCGTCGGCTGCCAGCGCGCGCCGGACGGCCGACAGCGAGCGGGCGAAGGCGTCGTAGGAGTGCAGGGCGCCCTCGATCAAGAAGGCCGGGCGATCGGGGAACCTCGAACAGGCTTGGGCGACGCGGTGCAGCATCTGCGCTCAGCTTCCTCCGGGCCCCAGCCCCGCGTGTCGAAACAGTTTTCCCGATCGCGGCGTGCCTCGCTACGAGCCCGACGCGGGATCGAGGCGCGGTCGCGAGAGCCCCCGGGGGCCATGAATGTGCTAGAACGAGCCGTCGTCGCCAGCGATCTCGGACATGAGGAACATGTTCACAACGGCGGAAGTCCACGGATTCCGGCTCTTCTTGAAGAAGGGTCTGCTGTTCTCGATTCCGTTCCTGCTCTACGCGGCGTTGATCGTCGCGGTGGACCCCTTCAACTATTTCGGGGTCTCCCCGCTCATCGACGAGGCGAACAAGCGCGCGACTGCATCGAAGCTCCACTACACGCTCTGGAAGACGATCGACTTCCTTCGGGATCCGAGACCCAACCTGATCCTCGGCGATTCGCGGATGGGCCAGATCCAGGTCCCCAGCGTCGAGAAGGTCACCGGCGACCGCTACTTCAACTTCTCCTACGGCGGCGGCACGATCCCAGAACTGATCGACACGTTCTATTTCGCCACCCGGCACGTCAAGGTGGAGCGGGTCTACATCGGCGCCAGCTTCATCAACTTCAATGCCTTCCAGAACCGCAACCGCTTTCGCGAGAGCCAGTCGATTCTCGACAACCCGCTTCTGTACTTGATCAACCGAATCGTACTGAGAGCCACCTATCACGCCGTGCTCGCGCAGTGGAAGGGCGAGACGATCGATGTCGAGCGTCCGAACGAGGACCGCGACGCATTCTGGAATCACCAACTCGGCACGGCCATCGTGTCTCACTACGGACGCTTCAAGTACTCGCAGGAATACCTCGAATCGCTGCGCGAACTGGCGCGATACTGCAAAGCGAACGGAATCGAGCTGACCATCTTGATCCCGCCGACGCACGTCGAGTTGCAGGCCAAGATCGCGGAGTTCGGCCTCACCCGCGACGCCGATCAGTTCAACCGCGACATGCACAGCCTGGGACGCGTCGTCGATATGGACTTCGACAACGCTTTCACGCGCAATCGCGAGAACTTCCTGGATCCCTTCCACACCGCCAATAGCGAGACGGTCCGGGACGCGCTCTGGGGCGATCACCCGGACCTTTCGATCCAACGCTGAAACGACGCGCTGCGCGCGATCGGCGCTACTTGGCGTCGAGGCTGAGGACGCCGTCCCAGTCGACCGGCGGCGGCGAGTCGCAGTAGTACCGCGCGCGTTCGAGCAGCGAGAGCGTGGCGCCATCTGCCGGATCGAGCGCGGCGAGCAGCGCGACCGCCCGTGCGAAATCACGCGCGCGATGAGCAGCGAGCGCCGCTTCGTAGCGATCGCGTGCCGCGAGGCGTTCGGGCAGGGCGGCATCTGCCATGCCGAGCGGCTCGAAGATGCGGAGCGGCGTGGCGCGGCCGGCCACGCGAATCGCATCGATCTCGCGAAACACGAATGCATCGCCCGCCTGATCGCGCGTCTCCTTTGAGACCAGCGTCGTGGTGTCGAATTGCTTGTTGGCAGCTTCGAGCCGGCTCGCGACGTTCACCGCATCGCCGATCATGCCGTACTTGGTGCGCTCTTCGGTTCCGATCTCGCCCACCACGACGACGCCGGTGTGAATCCCAATGCGCCAGCGCAGTGCCGGTCGGCCACTCGACTGCCAGCGCGCCGTCAGCGCGGCGAGCCGCTCGGCAGCGAGAAGCGCTGCGCGGCACGCCCGCGCCGCGTGATCCGGGTGCGCGATCGGCGCGCCCCACGAGGCGAGCACGCCGTCGCCGAGCAGGTCGTTGACGGTGCCGCCAGAGCTGAGCACGACGTCGCAGAGCACGCCGAAATACTCGTTCAGGTAGGCGAGGATTTCTTCGGGCTGGCGCGCTTCGGAGAACGTCGTGAAGCCGGCGAGATCGGAGAACAGCACCGTCACTTCCCTGCGTTCCCCGCGCGGCGCCAATGCCTCGGGGTGGCGCAACAATTCGGCGGCCACGTCCTTCGACACGTGGCGCTCGAAGGTGCGACGCAGTCGATCGCGCTCGCGCAGGCCCTCGACCATCCGGTTGAAGGCGCCGCCCAGCTGCTCGAACTCGTCGCCGGTCGAGATCGAGACGCGCGTATCGAGGTCGCCCGCGCCGACATCTGCAGCGGCCCGCGCGAGCTTCGCGACCGGATCCGCGACGCCGCGCGCCACGATGAACGCGAAGCCCAATGCGACCCCGAGAATCGCCGCGCCGAGTCCGAGGAAGGTCCACTCGAGCGCGCGCAGGAAGCCGAGCTCCTGGTCGATCGACGCGAGCAGCAGCAAGCCCGCGCGCCGCTCGCCCGGCACGATCTCGGCACGCGCCACGAGCCAGCGCTCGCCGGCGAAATGCCACTCGGCAACCGATGCGGCGCCACCCGCAGCGATCGGCGCGGCATCCCCGCGAAGCAGCGCCGTGAGTGCCTCTTCGCGCTGCGCTTCGAGCGTCGCGAGTAGCAACCCGTCCGCGCCGAGCAGGACTACGTGCAGGCCGGAGATTGCGCGCATTGCGTCGAGTGTGTCGCGGTCGACGCGCGTGCCGACCAGCACCAACCCGTGCAGCTCGGTGCCGAACGCGATCGGCTCCGCAACGACCTCATACACCGCATGCGGGGGCGGCTCGGGCGCCAGCGGTACGTCGCTCGGCAGATCGGACGCCTGGCCCCAGAGAGCCAGCGCTTCCTCGCCACGCGCTGCACTTGCGAGTGGCGCCACGCCGAGCAGCGAGTCGCCAAAGCGCTCGGGATCCGCGCGCGTGTAGACCAGTTCGCCGGCGGCGCTCGTGACGACGAAGACGTCGTGACGGGATGCCACCGCGAGCGACGGAAGCAGCGAGCGCAGCCGCAGGTTGCCGTCGCGCAGCTGCTCTTCGCGCGGCGGCGCACCGCCGAAACCGAGATCGTCCTCTGCCACCGATACCGTCGAAAGAACGGTGCGGAAGACCGGGTTGCTGCGCGCCAGCACGTCGACCTCATCCGCCACCGCGCGGCGGCGCAAATCCTGGAGCTGCCGAAACGCCGCGAGCGTGCGTGCAAAGCGCAGGTCGAAGTCGTCGCGCACGCGGCGTTCCGTCTCCACGCGCACCACCACGAGCGCCGCGCCGAGAGCCGTCGCCACCAGCAGGCCGAATACCAGGAAGAGCTTGGTGCGG
>JANLTC010000218.1:0-12379 GCA_031362725.1 Deltaproteobacteria bacterium
TCGAGCTCTCGCAGGAGGTGCTCGCCAGCAGCCGCTTCTTCGAGGAGGGCCGGCGCATGCTCGCCGACCCGCGCGTGCATCCCGTCGTGGAGGACGGTCGCCAGTACCTGCTGCGGCATCCGGAGGCGCGCTTCGACGTGATTACGCTCGAGCCGCCGCCGCCGCCTAGCGCGGGAGTCGCGAACCTCTACTCGCGAGACTTCTATCGCATGGCGCGACAGCGACTGACACCCGGTGGCGTCATGGCACAGTGGATCCCGATCGCCACCCAGACACCCGCGACGACACGCGCGCTGGTACGCGCTTTCATCGACGAGTTCCCGCACGCGGCGCTGTTCTGGACCGAGAGCCTCGAGACGCTGGTGGTGGGCTCCGACCGTCCGCTGCGCGTGGATCTGGCGCGAGTGCGGGCCGCGCTCGCGGACCCGCGCGTAGGGCCCGACCTGCGCGCCATCGGCGTGCGCGACGAGATCGACTTCGCCGCCGACTATCTGCTCGGCGAGGCGGAGTTGGCGGCGTGGCTCGAGGGCGCGCCGGCCGTGACCGACGACCGGCCGCTCGTCGAGTACGCCCCGGCAGGCGCGCTCGCCAGCAACTGGCGTGTACTCGAGGAACTACTGCGTTTCCGCCCCCTCCCCGCCGAGGTAGCCGCGCGCTTCGGCTTCGAGCCGCTCGCGCTACCGCTCGTCGCGGCGCGCACGGAACAGCGCCTGCACGAACGCGTCGAGGTACGAAAGCCGCCTGCGCCGCGCGCTGCTGCCCCACGCTGAGTCGCCCGCGGATCGCGGCGGCGAAGACACCGACGAGAGTCAACGTGCGATCGCGCACGGTTGCGATGGGAATCGCCTGCTCGTCGTCCGTGAGGAGTGAGTCCCAGAGTATGCTGAAGTCGTATGCGCTGGCGGAAGCAGGGGCGAACCAACCCCCCGCTGAGGGCGCCGGGAAAGTAGAGCCAACGGCGGCAGGGTTGGGAACCAAGCTCTGCTGCGGAGACGCGGGAAGCGGAAGGATCCGGTTGCTCTGCACCGAACCGATCGAGGGCAAGCCAGCGGAAACGGGCTGCCAATGGATGTCGGAGAACAAGGCCCCGGTCCGTGTGTCGCCGAGGAGCCTGCCCGAGTCATCGACGGGTCGCTTCGAGGTGATGAACGTGCTCGGTCGCGCGTCCAGGATCCCGAGCAGCAGAGCCGGGTGGCGCCAGGTAGCGACGATGCCGCCGGGGTCGGCGAGGTTCAGCGCGAGGCCGGGCTTCATCAGCCAGAGCAAGGTCGACTTCCCTACCTGAGCCAACAGCGAGCGGCAACTTCATGAATTCGCAGAGTGCACATTGCTTGATATCGTGCGCCGTTGCCTGGTCACGTCGAGGAGGGGGAATCCATGACGTCTCGCGCCATTCCGTGGGTCCGATCGAAGCGCGATGCGCGTGTTCTCGTCGCGCTGTCCGCAGCCGTGACGTTGGGCGGCGCGATCGCGCAACCCGCCGCCGCGTTCGACTTCTTCGACGGCCGGCTGCAAGTCCACGGCTACGGCGAGGCGCAGATCCGCGCGCTCGCGAAGAACTACAGCTGGTCGAACAACTTCGATCTCGCGCAGTGGTACAACGTCCTCGGCATCGAAGCGGACATCAACTTCGCGCCCGAGGGCATCGGTCCGTTCGATCTCGTCTCGGGCTTCGTGCGGCTCGAAGCCCGCTACGACTGCGTCTGGACGCGGGCCTGCGGCGTCTTCCCGAGCGTCAACGTGTTCGGCAACCGGTCGAAGCACCTGCCCGATCGACTCTCCGATGCGCGCAAGGCCGGCTACACCGGAAGCCTCGTCACGGGCGACTACCGCCGCCTCGAAAGCATCGCGCTCTCCCAGCTCGGCTTCCAGAGTTTCGACCAGCCCGTCAGCGGGAAGCGCGAGCCGGGATACCTCTGGCACGTCCCGGGAGTCGACACGCTCTTCGGTGTGAAGGATCCGCTGCAGACCCCGCAGACTTCCGATGACCCCGCCTTCTACGTCTTCCAGCGCTACGTCGAGCCGGGCCACGAATACCGCTTTGGATTGCGCAAGGTCAAAGGCCAGCCGAATACCACCGGGATCCAGGTGCTCGGTCCGTGGCAGCCGCAGAACAGTGTCGATCCGATCGACCCGCTGGCGAACATCGCGAACCCGTTCAATTCGCTCGACGTGAATCCGGTGCTGGTACCCTCGGCCGACGCGGCGGGCGACCCCTCGGCCGCAACCGGTTCGGCCAACCTGCCCTTCCGGCCGGCGCCGCTCTATGCAGCCAGCTTCGCCGCACCGAACGGACAGAAGAACGCCGCGCGCGGCCTGTTCATCCCGAACGAAGCCGTCGCGCGGCTGATCCAGAACGGCGAGCTCGGCGACTTCGACCAGAATTTCAGCGAAGCCGAGCTGGCGTGGAACCGCGGCGCGAGCCAGGACGAAAAGGAACTGAAGGAAGCCTTCCTCGACATCGAGCTGCTCGACAGCCGACTGTGGATCCGCGCGGGCAAGCAGAACATCGTCTGGGGCAAGACGGAACTGTTCCGCACCACCGATCAGTTCAACCCGCAGGATCTCGCGCTTGCGACGCTGCCGAGCCTCGAGGAGTCGCGGATCGCGCTGTGGGCGCTGCGCAGCGTCTATTCGTTCTACTCGGTCGGCCCGCTCGAAGACGTGCGCTTCGAACTCGCGATGAACCTCGACCAGATGGAGCCGACCGACCTCGGTCGCTGCGGCGAGGCCTACACACCGCCGCCGGTATGCGACAAGACCGCCGCGCTCTTCGGGCACGGCCTGGCGGGCAGCACGCTCGCAGGCGAGATCCGGCCGCCCGATCCGTGGGACGACATCTCGGGGCTCGAACTCGGCGGCCGCCTCGAGTTCCGCTGGGATCGCTACAGCTTCGCGGTCTCCGATTTCTGGGGCTATGACGACTTCCCGTACATCGATCAGGTGTTCCTCTACGAGCGCAACGTCGATCCGGAGACCGGCCGTCCGCGCCGCGCCGGCGCGACCGCGGCCTGCACCACCGGCAACGAACCGGCGTGTCTCGGCCCGAATGAAGATGCGCTGCTGCACCACCACGCCAATCAGCAGCGCTTCGCGCTGATCTGCGCGTCGAGCGTCGGCTTCAACGGCCTCGATCGCACGGCGTGCGCGCAGAGCGTCTTCAACAGCCAGGCGCAGGTGGCGCCTCCGCTGCTTCCGACCGTCGCCGAGACGCTCGGCGCGGTGATGTCCGGATCGCGGATCGGGCGCGGGCTGGTGCAGAACAACTTCATCGACGGGCAGCCGTTCCCGATCGTGCCCCTCAACCATGATTCCAATGACGGGATGGGCGCCGGCTTCTTTGGAGTCGAATCGCTCTCCTACGTGCTGTCGGACCCGCAGGAGGCGCTGCTCGGCTGCGGCAGCTACTGGCAGACCGACTGCGACAGCCAAGGCATCGATCTGCTCAACGCCGAGCTGTCGGTGCTGATGCAATCGTGGGCGGGCTTTCCGGGCACCGTCAATTCGTGGAACTCGATGACCGGCCCGACCGGCCAGATCCAGCCGGGCACGATCCGGAATTGCGGCACGTATCCGGGCTCACCGGGCTGCAACGGCAGCACGGGCATGGTGCCGTTCATCGGCGGCGCCGTGGCGAGCCGCGCGACCGACCATGTTGCCTACACGCTACCCGGTGCGCGCTCGCCGTTCGTCGAAGCCACCGATCTGCGCAACGGACCCGTGCCGTACGACGCCGCCGTCGACGGTTGCGTCAGCTACCGGCTCGGGCAGCCCGGCTGCTCGGGCAGGGGAAACGAACTCATCCAGCCCTACAGCACGGGGACGGGCTTCACGACGGTCGGCGGCGACTACTACCTGACCGAAATGGCAGCGCTATCGGACAACTACAAGAAGCTGCTGATCGCGTTCTCGCGCGAGGACAAGACCGGTGCGGACCCGGAGCACCCGTGCGCGCCGGGCGAGAGCATCAACGACTGCCGGCAGATCAACGAATTCGTCGCGGCGCCCGCGTACCTGCTCCGCCTCGACGGCTGCTCGTACGCGAAGCCGGAGCTGTGCTCGAACGTGCAGGCGCTCTACTCGATCGCGCACACCACGCGTCGCGACATCAAGGCCGGCGGCAACGGCCACTTCGGCCGCACCGACTTCGACTGGCATCAGGGCGGCTCCGGCGTGCTCCGCTACGAGAAGCGCAACGTGCTCGGCTTCTCGATGGACTTCGCCGAAGACGTGACGAAGTCGAACTGGGGCGTCGAAACCACCTGGATCGAGGGCAATCCCTTCCAGGACAACGACCAGTACGACTCGCTGACGAAGGCCGACACATTCAACGTCACGGTCTCGGTAGACCGCCCCACCTTCATCAACTTCCTGAACCCCGGGCGCACATTCTTCTTCAACTCGCAGTGGTTCTTCCAGTACGTCGACGGCTACCGCGACAGCTTCGTGACGAACGGCCCGTTCAACGTACTCGCCACCTTCCACGTCGATACCGGCTACTTCCGCGACCGACTGCTGCCCGGCATCACCTTCGTCTACGACTTCAACTCGACCTCGGGTGCGATCCTGCCCGAACTCTCGTACCGCTTCACCGAGAACCTCTCCGCGACGATCTCGATGAATCTGTTCAACGGGCGCTTCCAGCAGACGACGCCCGCGCTGCGGTCGATCGCGGACTTCCCGTTCCGCGCCGGCCAGCACCAGAACAACGATTGGACCGAGCAGGGGCTCGCGCCGATCCGCGACAACGACGAAGTGGCGCTGCGCGTCCGCTACACGTTCTGAGGACGGCGAGGGCGGCGCTTGCCGCGGCGAGCGGTCTTCCGGCGCACGCGGGGTGCCGCGTCGAATAGTCCTTCTTCGATCGCAGCAAAATCCAGCGCCATCTCGAAGGCGGCCTGCGTGAAACGCAGCACGTGATCGAAGGCCTCGTCGGAGAGCTTTCGCGCCACGTCTTGCGCGCGATAGACATTCACGAAGCGGCGCTCGCGTTCCATCTGCAGCGGGATGCGGACGATCCCCCAAGCTTCGAGCAGCTTCCAGAGCGCCGGGTTGTAGGTGCGCGTCATCTGCACGATGAACGGAACCGGGTCGTTGCGCGCAAGCAGCGCCGACAGCCGCAGGATCAGCTCGAACGAGAGCGTGGCAGTCCCCTTCTCGACCGCTTCGAGCAGCGAGCGGTCGGAGACTTCGAGTGCGTCCGCGAGTTCGTCGACGGTCAGGCCCGCGACCTTGCGCAGTTCGCGCAGCGTGCGGCCCGCTTCGCGGCGCATGCGCGAGCCCTCCTGCGAGAGCAACAGCGCCTTGCCGACGCGGAACCCGACACCGCCCGACGCCGCCATGCGTTCGCCGACGCCACTCGTGAACGCTTCGAGGCCGCGCGCCAAGGCGGACTGGATGCTGCCGCCCGATCGGGACTTCGCGACGGCTTTGGTCTCCGCGCCGCGCGACGCCTTCGCCGCCTTGGCCGAAGGGGCCGATTGCTTGCCGCTCCGCGGGCTTCGCGCCATGACGGCACATTGACGCCGAGAAGCGCTGACAGCAAGACCGCGACCACTTGCAAGTGATGCACGAACCACCGACCTTCGGGGCCGTGCAACGAACACGTGGTTTTCCGATCCTGACGCTCGCGCTGCTGCTCAGCGGCTGCGCGATGAACCCGGTCACGGGTCGGCAGGAGCTGAGCGCCGTCTCGCCCGAAAAGGAGGCGGCGCAGGGCAAGGACGGCGCGGCGCAGGTCGAACGCGAGATCGGCCTGGTTCGCGATCCACAACTCAACGCGTACATCGCCCAGATCGGTGCGCGACTCGCCAAGTACTCGCCGCGACGCGACGTCGCGTACCGTTTCTTCATCGCCGACATGCCCGAGGCCAACGCCTTCGCGCTGCCCGGGGGCTACATCTACGTGTCGCGCGGGCTGCTTGCGCTCGCGAACTCCGAGGACGAGGTGGCGGGCGTCATCGGTCACGAGATCGGTCACGTTGCGGCGCGGCACTCGGCACAGCGCGAGACGCGTGCGATGGGCGTCGGCATCCTCTCGGCGCTCGGCACGATCGCCGCCGGCATGGCGGGTGGCGCCGAAGCGGCGCAGATGGCGTCGCAGTTCGGACAGGTCGCGGGTGCGGGGCTGATCGCTTCGTATGGGCGCGATCAGGAGCGCCAGTCCGATCAGGTCGGCCAGGACCTCGCCGCCGACGCGGGCTGGGATCCCGCCGGCCTCGCCGATTTCCTCGTGACGCTCGAGCGCGAGGGAACGCTGCGCGCCGGGAAGACGCGCAATCCCTCGTTCCTCGATTCACACCCGCAGCCGGGCGAGCGCGCCGTCACCGCGCGCGCCCGTGCGCCCGAACTGGCGCGCGGTTCGGAGCCCCGGATCGCGAAAGGACACGCGGCGTTCCTGCAGCGCATCGAGGGCATCCTGGTCGGCCCCGACCCGGCGGAAGGCGTTTTCGAGGACAGCGTCTTCGTCCAGCCCACACTCGGCTTCGCGATCGATTTCCCATCGGGTTGGCAGCAGAAGAACACCCGCCAGGCGGTCGCCGCGGGATCCCCGCAGCGCGACGCGATCATCGTGCTCGAGCAGCAGGGCGCGAGCGGCGATCCGCAGAACGCCGCGCGGCGCTGGCAGCAGGCGAACCGCGTGAGCTTCGTGCAGTCGGGCGCGACACGGATCGGCGGCTGGCCGGCGTTTCGCGGTCTCGCGCAGACGCAGACCCAGCAAGGCGCGATCGCTCTCGACGTCACCTTCATCCAGCATCCGAGCGGCACCTATCGAATCACCGCGATGACCTCGCCGCAGAACTACCGCAGCGCAGCGCCGATCTTCGAGCGCGTCGCCGCGAGCTTCCGCGCGCCGAGCGCGCAAGAGCGCGAGCGCGCGCGACCGCTGCGATTGCGCGCAGTCCCGGCGCGCGGCGGCGAGACGCTGGCGGAACTCGGTCGCCGCAGCGGCAATCGCTGGAAGGTGACCGAGACGGCGGGCGCGTACGCGCTCCCCGAAGCCGCGCGACTGCAAGCCGGACAGCTCGTGAAGATCGCGAAGGAAGCGTCGCGCTGACTCAACGCGTTTCGGCTGCGTCTTTCGGCACGTGCCACTGCTCGCCGATCGCCATCACGACGGTGCGCGACGCGTCGCCGCCCCGGGCGCGCACCGCTTCTGCGAGCACGCGCGGCGCGAGGTCGGCCGGCTCGTCGGTGAGATCGAAGGTACCCCAGTGCATCGCAATCATGTGTCCGGCGCGCAGGTCGAGGAACGCCTGATACGCCTCGGCGGGATCCATGTGCTGGTAGCGCATGAACCAGCGCGGTTCGTAGGCGCCGATCGGCAGCATTGCGACGTCGATCGGTCCGAAGCGCTGGCCGTACGAGGCGAAGCCCGGGAAATAGCCAGTGTCGCCGGCGAAGAAGTAGCGGCGCTGCCCGGAGTCGACGAGCCACGAACACCAGAGCGATTCGTTGGTGTCGCTCAGGCTGCGTCTCGACCAATGCTGCGCCGGCAAACAGGTGATCGTGAATCGCCCGTGCTGCGCGCTCTGCCACCAGTCGAGTTCGACGACGTTCGCGCGCCCGCGTTTGCGGAACCAATCGCCGAGTCCCATCGGCACGAACCACGGCATCGAGGCCGGCAGATGAGCAACGGTCCAGGCATCGAGATGGTCGTAGTGGTTGTGCGAGAGCACCGCGAACGCGTGATCCGGAACCGACTCGATCGGGATCCCGGGCGGCACGAGCCGGCGCGGAATCATCGCACGCTCGCCGAAGTGTGGATCGGTGAGGAATACGTCGCCTTCGTCGTGCACCGCGAAGGTGGCGTGGCCCACCCAGGTGACGGTCGCAGAGTGCTCGACCCCCGCGAGGCGCGCGCCGTCGTTGGCGACCCGCGGCACTTGCAGCGGCGCGCTCTTGTCATACGGATTGCGCGAGAACAGCTGCCACTTCAGCACGTCCAGGAAACGCACCGATTGCGGAGCCCAGGGATTGAAGTAGCGACCGCCCGCGTTGTGCGGTGCGTAGAGGGACGGTGAATCGGTCTTCATCGGTTGCGCCGCAGCGCTGAGGGGCGCAACACCGCATAGCGCGAACGCGACGATCGCCAGCCGGCAGGACCGGTGCGCCGCCGCGTCGCGATTCACGGCACCTTGGTCTGAAGGCGATCGATTGCGTGTACGGGCGGTGCGTCGCCCGCCATCAGCGGCGCGATCGCGCCGTAGACGAGCTGGTGCTGCTGCACCATCGACTTGCCGCGAAAGGCCTCCGCGACGACGCTCACTTCGAAGTGTCCCGCGCCGCCGGCCTTCACCTGCACCTGGGATTCCGGAAGCGCGTTGCGGATCGCCACCTCGATTTTCTCGAGCACGTGATCCGCCGCGCCGACGATCTTCAGCGCCACTCGCTAGTACCGAGGAACGGACGGATCGACGAGCCGCGACCAGGCATCGATGCCGCCGACGACGTTGTGCACGTTGCGATAGCCGAGGCTGCGGAAGTGCTCGGCCGCCTGCTGGCTGCGACCGCCGTGGTGACAGTGGAACACCAGCATCGCGTCTTTCGGCAGCTGCTCGATCTCGGCCGCGACCTCTGCATCGACGAGCCGAGCGCCCGGGATCCGTGCAGTCGCGTGTTCATCGGGCGTGCGCACGTCGAAGAAGTGGAAGCGCTGGCCCGCGTCGAGCATCTGCTTCAGCGCGGCGACTTCGAGCTGCTGCACCTTTGCGGGTGCATTAGGGTTGTCGATCGCGAGGTCGTGACCGGTTTCCGTCTCGACGTAGTCGATCGTGATGCCGTCCGCGCGCGCCGCACTCGCCAGGTCGAAATGGACGGTGATGCCGTTCGCTTCGCTGGGAATCTCGCCGGGTTCCTGCGGACCGAGATAGGCGCGCGTCCCGAAACTCGGATCGACGCGCAGGTGGAGCAACTGACCCGCTCGTTCGATCGCGGCCTTCAAGAAATCCGCGGCGCGATCGGTGACGTGGAGCGTCGGAACGACGCGCTCGGGCGCAGCGACACCGAGCTTCTCGTGCAGTTCGCCGCTGCCGTAGAGCTCGCGCACGATGTCGCAGCCGCCGACGAACTCGCCGTCCACGTAGAGCTGCGGGATCGTCGGCCATGACGAGAAGGTCTTGATGCCGTCGCGGATCGCGGGGTCGGCGAGCACGTCGACCGTCGCGTACTCCGGTCCGATCTCTTCGAGGATCTGGATGACCGTCGCGGAGAAGCCGCATTGCGGCTGGCTGCGCGAGCCCTTCATGAAAAGCACGACACGGTCCGCGCGGATCAGGGAATCGAGGTGGCGTCGGGTTTCTTCGCTGAGCATCGGGGCAGGATAACGAAGCAGGCTCCGAATTCTCGCCGACGCATGCCCCTCGCCGCCCGGCCGCGCCTCCAACTCATGACGTCGCCGCTCGGCTACGCCTCGCTACGCGGGGCGGCGCGGTGGGGCTAGGATGCGGGTCGATGGCGCGGATCGAGAAGCAGCGCGGGGAAGTTGCGAGTCGATCGCGCTGGCGGCGCATCGTCATCGTGCTCGGGCTCGTCGCGCTCGGTTACGGGGCGATCGCGTACGTCGCGCTGCCGGGAGTGTGGAGTCACTACGAGCACCGCCCCGCGATGGCGAGCGAGCCCCGCGTGACGCGCACCGGGGACGACATCCCGGGCGATCCGCTGAACGTCGCGCTCTTCGGCACCGAACCCGAAATGAATGCGGCATTTGCGAAGGCCGGCTTCGTACCCGCCGAGGCGCTCGGCGTACGCAGCGATCTGCAGATCGGCGAGAGCGTGGTGCTCGATCGCCCGGACCCCGATGCCCCGGTCAGCAATCTCTTCCTCTGGGGCCGCAAGCAGGATCTGGCCTTCGAGCAGGAAGCGGGGAGGAGCGCCGATCAGCGCCACCACGCGCGATTCTGGCGATCCAGCCAGGTCGGCGAGGACGGGCGACCGCTCTGGCTGGGCTCCGCCACGTTCGATCGCGGTTCCGGCGTGAGCCATCGCACCGGACAGATCACGCACCACATCGCCGCCGACATCGATGCCGAGCGCGATTACGTCTTCGCGGCGCTCGCCCACGCGGGCCAGCTGTCGAGCCGGTACCAGGTGACGGGGATCGGACCGACGCTCGATGGCCGCAACGGCGGCGGCGACCGCTACTACACCGACGGTGAGATGGACGTCGGCGTGCTGTCGCCCGGCAACGCCGTACAGAGTCGACCACCCGAAGTGCTGCCGAGTCCGCCGGCAACCCAGGTGAAGAACTGGTTCTTCTCCGGCTTGGGACCGCTGCTCGACGCGACAGCGAACTAGTTCGGCGGCGCGCCGCCGTTCTGGCCCCACAGATAGTTGAGCATGTTGGTGGTGCGTAGCACCCGTCCGATTTCGTAGAAGTCGACCGTCACGAAGTTCGGGATGCGGTTCTGGAACTCCCAGCAGTCGCGCGCGCGACGCGAGAGCAGCGGGTCGTAGTTGACCCTCCGCGCGTACAAGGGGGTGCCGACGTTGTTGGTCAGGAAGTGGTTCAGGATGAAGAGATCGTTGGCGGGCGTCCCGCGATTGTCGACGCACGAGAAGTCCTTCGGTTGGCTGTACGAAAAGTGCGTTTCGAACGCGAGCTGCGACCACAGGTAGTGATACCAGGGGCACGGCGTGCCGCTGGCATCGCAGCCTGCGTGCGGCGAGGAGTCGTCGGTCAGCACGACGAGCCGCTGATTGGCGGCAACCATCGCGCCGAGTGTCGGCCAGGGCGTGCCGGGTGTTTGCACGTGCGCGTAGTCCACGAGCCCGCTCGCCGCGAACGCGTCGCGGATCTCCGCCTCCATGTCGCCGGTATCCGCGTTGGTTTCGATGATGAACGAGATCACTTCGGCCGGGTGCGCGTCGAGAAATTGGCGGATCTCGGTGAGTCCGTCGGTGAGCAGCTGATTTCCGAACGCGCACGCGGAGTGACACAGATAGAGATCGGGCGCATCGGCCTCCTCCGGCTGGTACCAGTGGATGTCGAGCATCAGCGCGCGGATGCCGTCGTCGAGCTGGGTCGGCACACCCGAACACTGGTTGCTGATCAGTATCGAGTATTCGTACGGCGCGAAGCGCGCCGACATCGCGTTGTGGGTCGTGGGGTACGCGACCTGGTCGAATCGGCGCTCGCACAGCGCTTCGGATCCGTTGCACACCGCTTGCCCGAGTCGGTCGGCGACCAGCGCGACGTCGATCGGCGTCACCAGCCCGCTCTGGTCGACGTCCGCGGATTCGCAGCCCGAGAGCGGCGGACCGACCCGCACCGGACAGCCGCCGGCGTCGTTCACGATCTCGGGAACTCCGATCTCGGTGCCGAGGCATGCCGTCACGTCGGCGAGATCGGCGCTGGTGACGAGGCCATCGTCATCGAGATCCGCGTCGACCAGAAAGGTCGGGATGCCGCGACACGGACCCGTGCCCAGCGCGACCGTGATCAGCAGACAAGCGGCGATTGCGTCGCGTCGCGCCATGGAGAGCCTCCTCGGAGCGCAGGGCCCTCTCCGTAGGTGGCTCAGCCCTCGCGGTAGGTGGTATGACTGGGCCTTGCGGCGAGGATGTTCTCGCGACCCCAGTTGGTGACTTTCTTGAACGCATCCGACGAGATGAAGACCTGAAAGGCGGTCTCGTCGTTCCAGCGCGAGACGATCAGGTACTCGGCCGGTTGCGCCTCGATGTTCCGGTAGATCCGCGAGTTGTCGTGACCATCTGCGGCCGCCATCCCTTCGATGACGCGCTTGCAGGCCGCCTCGAAGACGTCCTCCTTGCCCGCGAGCACCTGGTAGTTCATGCCGATCGTCACCACGGCGCGCAGGCTAGCGCAGGATCCCGCACACCACGGCCGCAGGACGGCCGCGCGCGATCGCATGACTTCGCACCACGGCCGCGGACGGCCGCGCGCGATCGCATGACTTCGCACCACGGCCGCAGGACGGCCGCGCGCTAGCCGGGGCGACCGGGGCGGTCCATGCTACGCGCCATGAGCAGCACCGACGCTCCGCATGCGCGCGCTCGTTTCGCCGCGATCGCCGCGCTGCCCGATGATCGCATCGACGTCGCCGAGGCGGCGCTCTGGGTCGCCGCCGAGGCGCGACCGCAGCTCGATGTAGCGCTCTATCGCAGCAAGCTCGTCGAGCTCGCAAATCGGGCCGCACCGCGACTCCGTTCGGCGCGCGGTGCCGCCGATCGCGTGGCGCAGCTCGCGCGCTTCCTGCATGACGACGAACGACTGCGCGGCAACGAGGCCGACTACTACGACCCCCGCAACAGCTGGCTCTGCGACGTGCTCGATCGCGGCCTCGGCATCCCGATCACGCTATCGATCGTCTGGGTCGACGTCGCAGCGCGACTCGGCCTGCGCGCGGCGGGCGTCGGG
>JANLTC010000230.1:0-15530 GCA_031362725.1 Deltaproteobacteria bacterium
TCACAGGTCTTGGCCAGCGCTTCGAGGATCGGCACCACCCGGGCGAGCTCGATTGCCACGGGTACGTCCGCGGCGCCCGGCCGCGTCGACTCGCCGCCGACATCGAGCACGTGCGCGCCAGCGCGCTGCATGCGCATCGCCTCGATCACCGCGGCATCGACGTCGGGTCGATCGTGCGTGACGAAGCGCCCGCCGTCGGAAAACGAGTCTGGTGTCGCGTTCAGTACGCCTACCACGGTCACGCACTGGCTCGGGAAGATCGGGCTTCGCATCGACGGCCCTCCCGTTGGCGCAGTTCGGACGCGTTTCTCGGACTCCGCGCGGGGCCGGCTCGCTGCACGCGAGCGACGCGGGTTGACGTCGCTAACCCGGACTCGGCTCCGGATCCGAGAGCTTCTTGCCCGCGAATTTCGGCACCGCTTCGGTCTTCGCCTCGCGCCGAGGCTCCGGCGATGCCGGCTCACCGGCCGTCGGCAGCGCCAGCGGAGGCAACGCCTCGCCCGCGATCAGCAGCCGCAGATCGGCGGTGTCGAGGGTCTCGCGCTCCAACAGCGACTCGGCGATGCGATCCAGTGTCGAGCGATTTGCCACGAGCAACTGCTTGGCCGCGAGGTACAGCGAGTTGAGCGTCTCGCTCACCTCCTCGTCGATCTGCTCGGACTTCTTCTCGCTGAAATCCTTGCGGTTCATGATGTCGCGCCCGAGGAAGACGTCATGATCGTCGTCGCCGTACGCAACGGGCCCGAGCCGGTCACTCATGCCGTACTTGCAGACCATCTGGCGCGCCAGCCGCGTCGCCTGTTGCAGGTCGTTCGAAGCGCCGGTCGAGAGGTGGCCGAAGACCAGTTCCTCCGCCGCGCGACCGCCCATCGCGTGCGTGATCATCGCGAGGATCTGGTCGCGGGTCAGGTTGTAACGGTCCTCGGGCGGCAGCGTCTGGGTGACCCCGAGTGCCATCCCGCGCGGGATGATCGTGACCTTGTGCACCGGGTCGCTGCTCGCCGAGAGCATTGCCACCAGTGCGTGACCGCCTTCGTGATACGCGGTGATGCGCTTGTCTTCGTCGGTCATCACCAGGCTGCGCCGCTCGGCGCCGAGCAGCACCTTGTCCTTGGCGCGCTCGAAATCGATCATCGCCACAC
This sequence comes from Deltaproteobacteria bacterium, assembly GCA_031362725.1. Taxonomy (GTDB): domain Bacteria; phylum Myxococcota_A; class UBA9160; order UBA9160; family PR03; genus PR03. The sequence continues at coordinate 1,143 of JANLTC010000230.1, forward strand.
GCGAGCCTTCGCGACGGGCGGCGAGCAAAGCCGCCTCGTTCACGAGGTTCTGCAGGTCCGCGCCAACGAAACCGGGCGTGCCACGACCGATGATCTCGAGATCGACGTCGTCGGCGAGCGGAACGCGGCGCGTGTGCACCTTCAGGATCTCGTAGCGGCCGCGGAAATCAGGCCGCGGAACCACGACGCGGCGGTCAAAGCGGCCGGGCCTGAGTAGGGCCGGGTCGAGCACGTCCGGCCGATTGGTCGCCGCGACCAGGATCACGCCTTCGTTGCTCTCGAATCCGTCCATTTCGACCAGCAACTGGTTCAGGGTCTGCTCGCGCTCGTCGTGACCGCCGCCGAGGCCGGCACCGCGGTGGCGCCCAACGGCGTCGATCTCGTCGATGAAGACGATGCACGGCGCGTTCTTCTTGCCCTGCAAGAACAGGTCGCGCACCCGCGACGCGCCCACGCCGACGAACATCTCGACGAAATCGGAGCCCGAGATCGAGAAGAACGGGACGCCCGCCTCACCGGCCACCGCCTTCGCGAGCAGCGTCTTGCCGGTGCCGGGCGGGCCGATCAGCAGCACACCCTTCGGGATCCGTCCGCCGAGGCGCGTGAACTTCTTCGGGTCGCGCAGGAACGCGATGATCTCTTCCAACTCCGCTTTGGATTCGTCGACGCCGGCAACGTCGGCGAAGGTCATGCGCTGCTGGCTCTCGTTCAGAAGCCGCGCGCGCGACTTGCCGAAGCTCATCGCCTTGCCGCCCCCGGACTGCATCTGGCGCATGAAGACGATCCACAGGCCGAACACCACGAGCAGCGGGAACCACATGATCAGGAGCTGCTGCCAGATCGGCGACTCACGGGGCGGCCGCGCCGTCACCTCGACGTTCTTCGAAGCGAGGCTGTCGAGGAGCTTGTCGGTGACCGCCGGGGCGTAGCTCGTGAAGGGCGCGCCCGAGCCGAGGCGGCCTTCGATGTGGCCCTCCTCGATCGTCACGGCGGCCACTTCGCCGGCCTCGACCTGGGCGAGGAACTTCGAGAACGGCACCTCGGCGGGCGCCGTCTGGCTCTGCCGAAGCATCGTGACCAGGAGCAGGATCATGAGCAGGATCACGACCCACAAAGCCATGTTCTTGTAGAACTGCTGCGTCACACCGACCTCATGATTGGTTCGAGAGGCTGAGCGCTGGTTCGAGAGGCGCTATGAGCCCGAATCCCGAGTCAAAGCGCAGACTAGCATCCGAGCCTGGACGGCAAGTGACGGGCCAGGCAGAACTCCCTCGCGTTGCGCTCGAGCGCCAGCCCGCCCGGTAGCTCGATCGATCGCCCCGGCTTCGCGGTGCGCCAGAACCGAACGATCCGGTCGATGTGCGCCCGGGTCACGTCGCGCCCCGATCCGAGCCGGTGCAGCGCGAGCCGCGCGAGGCGGCGAGCTACCGCATCCGGAGTTGCATCGGGCTCCCATCCCTTGGCTTCGATGCACAGCTGCCCCGCTTCGTTCCATGCGAAGCGACGCGACGCCTCGAGTTCGACGAATGCTGCCACCCATTCCGACTCCCTGCGCTGCGCTTCGGCCAGATCACCGATCGCCCTGAGCAAGTTGGGGTTGAACTCGCGCGCGAGGCCGGGGATCCAAGCGGCGCGCAGACGCGCCCGGCTGTAGTGCGGATTTGCGTTGCTCGGGTCCTCGCGCCAGCTGAGTCCGCGGCCGTTTGCGCGTCCCAGCACAGCGGCTCGCGAGACGCGCAGCATCGGACGCAACACCCGACCGTCGCCCGAGCGCTCCGCAATGCCGCCGAGCCCCTCTGGCCCGCTGCCGCGCAACAAGCGCAGCAACACGGTTTCGGCCTGGTCGTCGGCGGTGTGCGCGGTGGCGACGCAATCCGCGCCGAGCTGCCGGGCGAGGCGGCGCAGCGCATCGGCACGCAGTCGTCGCGCCGCTTCCTGGAGCGTGGGCCGCGAGCGGCTCGACGGAGCGCTCTGCACGAGCGCGCGCGGATCGACTCGCTCGCTGGCGAATGGCAGCAACCGCGAGGCCGCGAAGTCGCGCACGAACGCCTCGTCGGCGTCCGACTCGGCACCGCGCAGCGCGTGATTGACGTGCGCAATCGAGATGCGAAGCCGCGCGCGATCCGCGAGTTGATGCAGCGCGTCCGCCAGCGTGATCGAATCGACGCCGCCCGAGCACGCGACGGCGATCGCACGTCCCTCGAGAGCGAGCGCCGCGAGTGCCGCCTCGAGTGCACGCAACAGCGGATCGCGTCTAGGCGAGTGCGCTCGCATCGCCGACGAGGATCTTCGTTCCGTCCGCCTTCTCCACCCAGACGTCGCAGCTGACGCGCGTTCCGGTTCCTTCGGGCGACTCCTCGCGCACCTTGCCGTGCGCGACGACCCGCTCGTCCACCCACAACACGTTGGTGAGTTTCACCGACATCTTGCCGCCCACCGCCCAGCCGCGTCCGAAATGGTCCTGCATCAGCTGGTGGACGAAACAGGTGCTCATCATCCCCTGCACGACGATGTTGGGGAAGCCGAGCTGCTGCGCCATCTCGCGATCAGTGTGATAGTTCTTGCCGGGGCCGGAGAACATCCAGCAGCGCCGCGCATCGACGACCTTCTCGATCGCGGGGAGGTCTGGCCCGCTGGCAGTGGGAAACGCGGGGCGTGCGTCGCGGACCTCCTTCTGTTTCGCGGTCTTCTCGTCGACTACGAAGCCGGCCTTCGCTGCATCGCCCGCCGGCAGGAACGACTGGTGGGTGCGCCCGCGTACCAGCAGCCGGCCCTCGGCGTCGAGCAGGTCGGTCTCGTTGACGACGTAGTCGCGACCGCGTCGTGCGTAGCGCTCGATGATCGTCGAGCGCGTATGGACCTCGGCGCCGATCGGGACCTCGCCGAAGAGCTCCCAGTCCTGGCGCGCATGCAGGTTCCCGAAGAGATTCTTGAGGTACCACTCGCCGAGCACCTTGTAGCACTCGGAGTGAAAGAGCAGCGACGGCGCGAACTGCTCGTAGAGCGCGCTGACATCGTCGAGCGCGTCCGCGTAGAAGCGCACCAACTCCGGCGTCACGCGATAGCGGTTCGATCCACAGTGCCGCCCGACGTACGCCGGCTCGCCCTTCAAGTTCATCGCTGCACCTCGTCGCGCCAAGGTAGAGCGTCTGGCAGCGCGCTGCTCCCTCGGTTATTCGAAGACACGCATGAACGAGAACGCGCTTCACAACGCCGGCGGTTGGCTCGCGCGGCGTGCTGCGATGAGCGGCGATCGCGTCGCGCTGATCGAGGCGTTCGTGCGCAGCGAGGATCATGTCGGAGTCGGCGACGCGCGCGGGCCGGCGCATCGCGCGTTCGACTACCGCGCACTCGAGGAGCGATGCGCGCGCTGCGTTGCCTGGTTGCGCGACGCGGGCGTCGCGCGCGGCGATCGCGTCGCGATCCTGCTCGCCAACCGCGCCGCATTCATCGAAGTCGTGTTCGCGGCGGCGCGCCTCGGCGCCATCGCGTTGCCAATCAATACGCGGCTCGCGCCACCCGAGCTGCGCCAGATCTTCGACGACGCCGAGCCGCGCGTGCTGCTCTACGAAGCGGAACTCGGGGAACGCGTGGCGCGTGCCTGCTCGGGCATGGCCGAAGTGCCGCTGCAGATCGCGGTCGGCGCCACACCTGACGCCTACGAAGCGACACTCGCGGCGCACGCGCCCGACTTCTCCATCGCGCCGGTGTCGCCGGGCGACCCGATGATCCTGATGTACACGTCGGGAACTACGGGCGCCCCCAAGGGCGCGCTGCTGCCCCACCGAAAGACGCTCGCGAACTCCCAGAACGCCCAGCTCTACTTCGATTGCTCGAGTCGCGACCGCGTGCTGATCGTGGTGCCACTCTTCCACTCCTTCGGGCTGCAGATCCTCGCAATCCCCGCGCTCTACGTCGGTGCCAGTCTGGTCCTGCAGCGCCACTTCGACGCGGCGGCGCTGTGGCAAGCGGTCGCGGAGCACGGCGTCACGTTCTTCGGCGGTGTGCCGACGATGTTTCGCGAGTTGCTCGGTGCACTCGACGCGCGCCGCGACCGCGCCGAACTGGTCGCGAAGCTGCGCTTCGCGTTCACCGCGGGCGCGGCGATTCCGGTCGAACTGATCCACGCATTCGAGGCGCGCGGTCTCTTGTTGAAGCAGGGCTTCGGGCAGACCGAGACCTCGATCCTCTGTTGCCTCGATGCGCGCGACGCGATTCGCAAGGCCGGCAGCGTCGGCAAACCGGTGTTCCACGCCGAGCTGCGGGTCGTGTGCCAGAGCGGAATCGAAGGTCCGACCGATGCGTGGCGCGACGTCGCAATCGGGGAAGCGGGCGAGATCGTCGTGCGCGGGCCGATCACGATGACGGGCTATTGGAAGCGCCCCGAAGCGACCGCGGAGACTTTGCGCGAAGACGGCTGGCTGCGCACCGGCGATCTGGCGACGATCGACGACGAGGGCTTCGTCACGCTCGTCGGTCGCGCGCGCGACCACTTCATCTCGGGCGGCGAGAACGTCTACCCGGCGCAGGTCGAGGCGACCTATCAGCAACATCCAGACGTGCGAGAGATTGCGGTGGTGGGCGTGCCCGACGAGCGCTTCGGCGAAGTCGGCTGTGCCTACGTAGTGCTCGCGCCGGGACTGGCGCTAGACGAGGCGTCGCTGCGCGCCTGGGGCCGCGAGCGCCTGGCGACCTTCAAGGTGCCCCGTTCTTTCATCGCGGTGGCGTCACTGCCGCGGACCGTCACGGGGAAGGTGCAGAAGCGCCGGCTCGGTCTCGGAGACTCATCCGCGCCGAGCGAGTGACCCCCATCACGAGGTGACGCCGGCCGGGAGCAGCCTACGCGGTGGCGGCTCGGATCACGATGCGGGTCGACCCGACGCGCTCGCTCGAGACGCGCACATTCTGTCCCGACGCGTGGGTGGCCGTGTACTCGATGAAACCCTGGGTGGCGTGGCGACACACGTCGGGGAAGCATTCCGGAACGCTGATCTCGATCTCGAATCGCATGCCGCCGCTGGCTGCGAGCAGACGGAAACTCCATTCGGTATCGCGGTACATCGCGGGCCCGAGCGTCACCATCATCGCGCCGAGGCGGTCGCCCCAGCGGTCGCGGTCGGCGGCGAGTTGCGCGTAGAGCCCTGCGTTGCGGATCCGATCGGCCGCACGACGCCCGCGCTCCACCAGGTACTCGATCCGCCGACGCCCCTCCATCTCGAAGAGGAGCTGCATCAGGCGCCCATAGGAACCGAGGGAATACCAGGCAGACGGCAGCAGCTTCTGGTCGAGCAGTTCGAGGTCGTCGGCTTCGAGTCGGACCTCGAGATCCGCACGGCTGATGCCACCGGCATCGACGAGGCGATTCACGTCCGCGACGACGGACTCGATGGCGGTACCCTTGACGCCTCCGACCATGAGATACCCCTCTCGCCTACGCACGTCGGATCGACCGATCTTCGGCCCGGCTTGACCGCCTAGGCTGATTCAAGGGTACCGCCCCGGGCGGCGCTTCCAGATCTCCCCGGCCGGCAAGGAAGCGCCCAACGAACGAATGCCCCAGCCGTGGCGGCTGGGGCATTCGTTCGTTGGGCGCCCTTCGGAGGTGCCGTGTGGTTGGTCATCAGCGTCGAGAACAGCTCGACGGCCTACCTCGGCTTCACCGAGATCCAGACGGTGAGCGTCGCGAGGACGAGCTAGCGGAGGCGCATCGCCACCAGAGCGAGCCCGGACCCGAGCAGGAACAGCGTCGATGGTTCCGGCACCACCGTGGGCGTGCCCACAGCCCACTCCTCGAAGCCGTCTCCGGTCTGGTAATCGGTCGGCATGTAGTGCCCGAAGTACGAGTACAGGTACACGAAGTCCGTGCTGGCCACGCCCGCGAAGTTCGACTTTGGAACGTACATCTGCATGTCGCCCTGCCCGCTGCCGCTGTTCAGGCTGTAGTCCAAGATCACGGCGTTCGGATTGTCGAGCGAGGCGCTCAGGTTCCATCGAAGGGTGCCGAGCGTGGTCTCGAGTCCAGTCAGGCTGCCCACTGTGTTCGAGTAGATCTTGACTTGGTCCAGCGAGAGCAGTTTCTGCGTGCCGCCGTTGGGCTCGTTGATGTCGAGTAGAAACTGAAGGTAGGAAACACCGGCGATCGTGACGGTCGGGATCTGTCCGAGCGTCAAGTTGCGCGTGTAGTTCGGGTCGGTGAGTTCGTCGTACTGCACGGGACGGCCGGAGGTGTTGTACCCCTGCTCCTCACCCGTCGGCGAGTGACCGTTGTTGCTGGGGCCGTTGGCGTGCTGAACGCGCACGAAGGAGTTGATGACCCCCGTTCCCGCAGGTTGGAAGTCGGCGCGATAGAAGAGCGCGCCGGCGGCGGCCCCGGTTGTATTGGTGACCAGATCGACGAGGGTGGCCATCGCCGGCGTTGCAAACGCGCTGGCAATCACCACGCCCGCGATTCGCGCGCACAAATGGAGCCTACTTCGCATGTCCCGATCTCCTTTTTCTAGATCCCAGCGCAATTTCCGCACGACGAGCCCAGCTCGGCTGGTCCATCGGGCTAGCAAAAACCGGGCCGTAGCCTGAATCGTTGCGAATTCAGTGACTTGCGGCGTCAGGTCCGGCCGTCGCACGGAATCGAGTTGCCTCTCTTGGGGAAGTTCCGTTCCTCTAAGCCGAAATCCTCGGTTGACCGGAGGTCGCTGTGCCACGGAACAGCCGCTCGGCGGCCAAGGCGTCGCAGCGCATTGATTCATTGGTGCGGACGCCAGACGGGAAGAGATCACGGACACGCTGCCGGAGCACGACGAATATCCGCCGTCTCGAGCGTGAGCCGCGCACAACCCGCTTCGAGCGTGCCCTGGTGGCGGTGGGCGGACTCGAACCGCCGACACGCGGCTTATGAAACCGCTGCTCTAACCAACTGAGCTACACCGCCACGCCGAGATCGCGCAGGGGCGCGAGGGCCGGCAGCTTAGCGAACGCGATCACCGTCGCGATCGCTGGGCAGACCCGGCGCCCGCCGCGGCGGACCGGGCTCGCTCGGCTCCGTTCCCGGTGCCGATTTCGACGGCGTTCCGACCTTGGAATCCGCGGCGTCGGGTGATTCGACTCGACGCTGCAGTTCTTGTTCCTGGGCCGCCTTCGCATCGGGAGCGTCGATCGCGGGACCGGCGGCGACACCCGCATCGGATGACGCGCTTCCGAGCACGGCGAACGACGTGCGATCCGCGACCCCGTCGAGAAGCGGAATCAGTGCGCCCATCGTATTCGCGTGGACGTAGATCCGGCGCGGCTCGCGCTCCGCATCGTGCACGGAAGCGCAGGAGAGATCGAGACTCGCACCCTCGCCGAAGCGCGTGAAGGAACCGAAGACGACGAAATCGGCCTGGTTCGCGAGACCCGTCTTGCGCGCAGCCTCGGCGTCCATAGTCGCAGTACTCGCGTCTTCGACCGGAACCACCGCGAGTCGCGAGTCGCGTCCGAGCCGCGACACGAGCATGTCCGCCATGCCCTTCTGCAGATACTCGCGTCCTTCGCCGCTGTACACGACCACCGGCAACACGGCGATGCGCACGCGATCGTCGGCGCGAGCCGAATCGCTCGAAGCGAGTGATGCGAGTGCAATCAGCAACAGCAACGTGGGGCGCAACGACCGGTGAGCCTCCGCGACGGTGGAACCGGGGCGTTGCTACCACCCCCCAAAGAGCGGGTCAAGGAAGCAGGGCTGCGCCGGTCGGTCGCAAGCGCCGCTACGCGCTGACGGGAAGCCGAATGCGGAACGTCGCGCCACGTCCTTCGAGACTCTCGACTTCGATGCGACCACCGTGATCCACGATGATCCGATGGCAGATCATCAGACCGAGTCCCGAGCCCTGATCGGGTCCCTTGGTGGTGAAGAACGGATCGAAGACACGCTCGAGATCTTCGCCTCGAATGCCGCAGCCGTCGTCGGCAACCTCGATGCAGACGCCATCGACTTCATCGAAGCGCTCGGGGCCTACCGCGATGCGGACGTGCCCCCCCGGCTCACCCGCCGCGTCCGCATCGGCGAGCGGCTTCGCGGTCGCTTGAATCGCGTTGAGCACGAGATTCAAGACCACCTGGTGAAGATGATCGCGCACGGCCACCAGCTTCGGCGTCTCGGACGAGATGTCGAGCGTCACGGCGACGCGGCCCTGCGACGCTTCGGACGAAAGCAGCAGCACGGCTTCGCGCACCAACTCCGAGACGTCGCACGGCCCGCGCCGCGCCGTCTCGTCACCAGCGCGACCCAAGCGGCCCATCGTCTTCACCAGGTCGTGGATGCGATCGACTTCCTTCAGCGCGAGCTGGTTGTAGTCGCCCCAGAACTCTCGATCGAGTTCGCCGCGCTTGGCTGGCGCGAGCGTCAGGAAGGTACGGATCGAAACCAGCGGATTGTTGATCTCGTGTGCCAGGCCGGCCGCAAGTGTGCCGAGCGTGCCGAGGCGATCAGCGCGCTGGATCTGCTCTCGCGTGCGCCGCAGCGCGTCGACTAGATTCGCGTTCTCGATCGCGATCACGGCTTGCGACGCGATGCCGTCGATCAGCGTGTAATCCGCGGCGCCGAGGCCCGGGCCCCCGCTGCGATTGTCCACCACGAGCGCACCCATCACACCAGCGTGTCCGACCAGCGGCACGAACATCGTCTCGTCGGCGGCGACTTCGGTGACGATGCGCCGAAGCGGAGCTTCGAGTGTCAGCAGGTCGGCGATCCGCACGAACTGGACGCGTCCATCTCGCAACTTGCCGATGAACCCGGGCGCTGCCTGCGCGGAGATGTCGTACTCGGCGGGATGTCGCGCGACCTCGGCGTCACGCGGCGCGGAGCGCACGAGCTGGAGGCGGTCGCCGCTCGCGTCGAACAGGAACACGCTCGCGCCGTCGTAACCAAGCTCTGCGGTGAGCGTGCCGAGCAGCAGATCGAGCAACGGAACGAGTTCGAGTTCGCGATTCAGCAGCTTCGAGGTCCGGTTCAGGATCTCGAGCTCGGTCAGCAGATGCTCGCGTTCGCGGTCGAGCGCGTAGTGGTCGATGGCGTTGCGCAGCGTGAGGCGCATCTCATCGGGCGTCCACGGCTTCGGCAGATAGCGGTAGATCCAACCGTTGTTGATCGCCTCGGAGAGCGTCGATGCGTCACCATAAGCGGTCACCAGGATGCGGACGGTTTTGGGATCGACCTCGCGCACCTTGGCCAGCAGCTCGACGCCACTCATGCCGCCCATGCGGTGGTCGGAGAGCACCACGGCTGCCGGGTGTTGGTGCAGCGACTGCAGGGCTTCCTCGCCGCTCTTCGCCACCCGGATCTGGAAATCGCGGCGGAAGGTCAGCTCGAAGATTCGGGTGTTCTCGATCTCGTCGTCGACGAAGAGGAGCGGATACTCGCGGTAGTCGAGCAGTCGCTCGATCCTAGGTCCGGTCCACTGCGACATTCGTCGTCTCCGTCGGCAGGCGAAGCGTGAACACGGCACCCCCGTCCGGGGCCGCTTCGACCTCGAGGGCACCGCGATGGGATTCGGCAATCCGCCGGCTGATCGCGAGCCCGAGTCCGGTGCCCTTGCCAGCCGACTTGGTGGTGACGAAAGGGTCGAAGATCCGGGAGCGCAGCTCCGCGTCGATCCCCGGCCCGTTGTCTGCCACCGTCACCTCGATGCTCCGCCCCTCATGTGACGTCGCGACACCAATCCGAACGGTGCCTCCCGTTTCATCGAGCGCATCCGCCGCATTCTTGAGCAGGTTCAGGAAAACCTGCTTGATCGCGCTCGGATCCGCGGTGATCAGCGGCAGCTCCGCGGCGAAGTTGCGCTCTACCTTCACCCGCCGGTCCGCGAAATGCGGGCGCAGCAGCTGCAGCGTCGAATCGAGCGCCACGCGAACGTCGATCGCCTCCGGCTCGCGCTCGCCGGCGCCGAAGTCGCGCAGGTCACGCACCAGCCGACTGGTGCGGTCGAGGCCTTCGATCACGATCCCGACAAGCTCATCGAGCGTGGCGCCGACCTCACCGAGCCCCACCTCGCTCTCGAGACGTTCGAACGCACGAGCGCTTTCGGCGAGCTTCGCCACATCGCGCCACTCGAGCGACTGCACGCGCGACGCGAACTCACGCACCTGCTTGACGGTTTCCTTCAGCATGCGAAGCGAGTTCAGCGCGAAGTTCACCGGATTGTTGACTTCATGGGCGATGCCCGCCGCGAGTTCGCCGACCGCGGCCAGTCGCTCCGCCTGCACCAATGCCACCTCGGTCTGGCGCAGGTGCTCGAGGGCACGCTCGAGCGCCGCATTCTGCTCGGCCAATTCGAGCTGCAACGCCCGCAGCCGCACCAGCGAGCGAGCGCGCGCGACGAGTTCGCGCGGGTGGAACGGTTTCGTCACGTAGTCGTCGGCGCCCAGCTCGAGACCGCGAATCTTCATCTCGCGATCCGCCTTCGACGTCACCAGCATCACCGGCACCCCGGCGAGCGCAGGATCCGTCTTGATCGCCTCACAGAGCTCCGTGCCCGACATCTCGGGCATCATCACGTCGGTCACCACCAGCGCGGGCGCGCGCTCGCGGACGAAGTCGAGCGCCTCGCGACCGTTGCGAGCAGCGCGCACACGGAACTCGGCGCTGAGCAGATGCACCAGCAGGTGCCGCATGTCGGCGTTGTCTTCGGCCACCACGAGCTCGGGCAACGACACCGATCCGGCAGCGGCCGCGGACAGGAGATCGTCTTGCCGACGCTCCCCTTCCAGCCGCTCGACGGTGCGTTCCATCTCGAGCGTCCGATAGCGCTCGCTCTGCGCGAGGGTCGCAACGGCGCCCGCGCCCTCCGGCTGCGTCGGCAACCCGGGATTTGCCTGATCGTCGCGATGATGATCCAGATCCGCCGTCAGTGCGTCGAAGGAACGGCGCAGCGTGAGCGCACGACCATCGTCGGCCTCCGTCACTTCCTCTGCGCCTTCGTCGGCCGTGCCGCGCGGCAGCGTGACGTGGAACTGCGTCCCGTGGCCGAGCCCTTCGCTCGTCGCCCAGGCGCGTCCCCCGTGCAGCGCCGTCAACTCGTGCACCAGCGAGAGCCCGATCCCGGTTCCCTCGTGGCGTCGCGTAGCCGACCCATCGACCTGCGCAAACCGATCGAAGACGCGGCCGAGCTGGTCGGGCGGAATCCCGATCCCCGTATCCGCGACCGTGATATGGATCGACTCCGCGGCCACCGCAGCGCTATCGCTCGTCGATTCGCGCTCGTCATCGGACCCATCATCAAGTGAAGCGTGTACCGTGATACGCCCACCGGCGTCCGTGAACTTGAGCGCATTCCCGACGAGGTTGACGAGGATCTTCTCGAGCGCGTCCGGATCCGCGTTCACGCACGGCAGTTCGTCCGCGCACGCGGCCACCAGTTCCACGCCCTTCCGCTCCGCCATCGGCCGCGCACTCTCGACGATGTCGCCGATCACGCGCGCAACCTCGAGCGGTTGCCGCTGCAGATCCACCTGTCGGCTCTCGATCTTCGCAAAGTCGAGCAGGTTGTTGATCAGCTTCAACAGCCGCAGCGCGTTCTTGTGCATCGTCACGAGATAGCCGCGCTGCACCTCCGGAACCGCCCCGAACGCTCCCTCGAGCATCGCGTCGAGCGGCGCCAGCATCAGCGTGAGCGGCGTGCGGAGCTCATGGTGGACGTTCGCGGAGAATCGGGACTTGGCTTCGTCGAGTTCGGTGAGCTTGTCGCGGGCGGCTTCGATCTCTCGCCTTTGCTTGAAGTCGGTGAAACGAACCTGGTCAAGAAGTGCGCAGCTGGCTGTGCTTTCAAATGCTGCAGATGATAAGAACACCGCATGGACTACGAACCGCTGCCACTCCATCTGCGCAGCCGCGAATAGTGGTGACAGAAGGAAGCAAACAAGGAGTACTCCGCAGATACCTGCAGCCTCGGGAGCACGAAGAGGGAGAAGTACTGGCATTCCAACGAAAAGGAGAATAAGACCCGCATAGTAGTCGCTCGTGGGCGCACCACTTCCATAAACGACGATCAGGAGCATCGCTCCTGTGGCGAGACAGAGTGTCGCCTCAGCCAGTTCGGGTCGCACGCGGCTCATGCGTGCGTAGATGAGAATCAGTGCAAGGTTAAGTGCAGCACGAGCGGCCAAAAATCCGGAGAACTGCTCCGGATACACGTAGTAGTCGAGCGCCACAAACGCAGTGTTGATCGCGAAAACAACGAACGAGCCGGTTCTCACATACCAAGTGATCCTGCCATCGCGAAGCTCTTGGCGATAGAGAGTCCGGAGTTCGGCGTCCGTCAAATTCGGAACCCCCTCTGGGGTACCGATCGGCTTCCTTCTGACAGTCCTTGACCGCCCGCCGAGGGATCGGCGCGGCCGGAGCTGGAAGGTCAAGGGTCCTCTGCCGGAATCAAGGCCTCTTGCCGACAGCTATAAGAGCTTGAGGTGGTGTACCGAAACCGTGCTGCACCCTGATCCCCTCAAACCCACCTTGTTTGACGAGTGCCGCCATCTCATCTTCTGGCCAGAACTGGAAGACTCCTCTCTCCTCAAGCTCAAGAAGCCGAGCAGCATCATTGAGAAAGCTGCGCAGCGACTCCTCAAGAGACGCGGATTCCATATGTCCGAACACTTCGCGCGCACGCCCACGTCGCAGCTCCTCTGACCCAGCCACGAAGATTCCGGATGTATCCGCATCGGGCCGAAGCGCAGAGAGCACGAATCGTCCCCCTGGCCTCAGAACTCGAAACACCTCCCCAACTAGCGCCTCGGGCCTCCGGACATAGCTCACGAGAAGGGAGGCTATTACAGCGTCCTGACTCTGGTCGGCGACGGGGATCCGGGGATTGCTGCTCATGAGTTCAAGGTCGGCTGATATGTAGTTCGTACGTACCTTCGAATGTGTCTGCCGAGCGGAATCGTCCTCGCGGATCCGCGTCAGTGCGGCGGCGACGTAGTCTATTTGATGGACGGATATCTCCGCGGGCACCTCACTCGACTCAAGAAGCCCAGCAAGGAAGGAGCCAGTCCCACACCCGAGATCAACTACAGAATCCCCCGGACTGAGCGCAAGCAACTCCAGCTGTTGCTTCATCAGCCCTCGATAGGCGGAGGTCGCAGTCATGAGCTCAATTCCGAGCCTTCCGTCGCGACCCAACAGGTAGTCGCGCCAGAATTGGCGCCGATCAATGTTCACATCTGGGAGGCGCTGCCTCTCCGCTACCCCTCGTCGCTTCAGTGACCTCAGATTGGGTAGCTCTGGTTCCAACTCCCTTCCCAGCGCAAGTCTGCCTACTTCACTAGCGACAAGCTGAAAAACCTGAAGTGCCTCTGCGCTGGATCGGAGCTGGTGGCCGGTGGGCACGGTCGCAAGTCGCCTGCCCTCCTGTCGCCCAACGCCTAACAGCGTCTGAACGCGGGCAAGATCCATCCATGCGTCGAACTGCCCGTGAAGCCAAGATATTGGCGTTGTGATGCGGGCCATGTCCTGGCGAGCATCCTCGCGGAAAGCCAATCCGTTCGAGATCGCATCACTCGCCGCGAAGTCCATATCGACAGTGACGCCTTGAACCTCTTGGATCCCGAACACGACTCCCTTTTCCGCACCTCCGAGGTAGTCCACACCTCCAGACACAACACGCATCGCGCTCTGAAGATCCGCAGCTCCGACCACACTGATCCAGCCCGACAGTCGCTCTGGCTCCAGCGCAATCGCTCGGCGGCCTTCGATGGCTGCGGCGCTAAATGTCACTAGGATCGTCCTCGATGGGTGGAAGTCGGACGAATCTAGAAAATCCAAAGTCGCCTGTATGTCTCTAACTCCTTGCGAGAACGCGAATCGGTGATGCTCTCTCCCCGGAAAGCGGCATTCCACCTCGTTGTACGATTCACCCCTCTTCCTGATTCCATCGTACCTGATCACTACAACAGGCTCTTTCGCCCTGTTGAACGTCGCAACGATCGTCGCCGCAAGGGGGAGCAGCGTTTCCTTCGTCTTTCCCCAAGCAGGGGGTATTACAACCGCCGTGGCATGCTTGCGGTAGCCGCCTGAGTCGACGATTGCGCGAATTGCCTCGCCTCTGTTGTTTCTATATTCGACTAGCTCGATAGCGTCCGCAGAATCCGCCGCCGCATTGGAATCAGGTTTTCGAAAGCGAAACGACTCCGATACGCCGACACTACCAGTGAGCATCCGCCACTGGCCGCGAGCTCGTCTGACTGGTCCCTGGTCGAGAATGCGAGTTCGGCGCTCGGCTGCGATGGGATCGGAAAATGGAGCCCGACTCACGCTCACTCCAAGCCGCTGCCAACCCGGACTATTTACTGGCTGGGCGAGATTGCGGATTTTCGCGTGCACAGACTCACCCATCCGTGCTCCATCCAAGAATTTGATCT
>JANLTC010000251.1:0-2692 GCA_031362725.1 Deltaproteobacteria bacterium
AGCTCGGCCTCCTCCAATTCGGCGCGCAGCGGATCTTGCTGCGAGCCGACGCCGCTCTCGTAACCGCCGAGCGCCGCCGCGTGGTCCTCGCGCACCAGCTCGACGTGGCGCAACGTGATCTCCAGCGAGCGCGCCTGCAGCCAGGCTTCGTCATAGAGCGCCGACGCCATCGCGGCGAGCCGCACGCGCACGGCCTGGTAGTCGTGCGCCATCGCTTCGGCTTCCGCGAGCGCGGCCGCGCCGCGCAACGCGAGCTTGCCGGGAAATGGGAACGCCTGGCTCGCGTCGATGCGCCACGCGTCCTCGATCCGCCGGGATCCGAACGAGCGGGGACCGACGCCGCCCCCGACCATCGGATCTTCGAGCGCCGTTTCCTGCGGATAGCGCGCGAGCGCCGCGCGCCACGCCTTGCGCGCGGCCGCGATCGTCGGGTTGCGACGCAGCACCTCGGCGACCAGTACGCCGCGATCGAGTGTCGCGGCGCCGCCGAACGGGACGTCGCTCCCGACTACGCTTGCGGCATCACTCTCGCGCGTATAGTCGCGCGACAGCGCGTGGTAGTGGATTCGCGTTTCGAGCAGCGCGCAGCCGGGCAGAACGAGCACCAGGGTGCCGACGGCGACCAGCGCGCGGGGTCGCGAAAAGAGTTCGTGCATGAAGAGCCTCGCTCGTGCGGGACGACGCGGCGCAGCAGCGCACGTCGCCCGTTGCGGTCAACGGAACGCAATGCGAGCGATAGCGGAATCAGAGTTGTCGGACGACGGTGAGGCGGATCGCGGCGATGTGTGGCGAGAGGGCGGTGTCGTCGAAGCGCTGGATCGCTGCGGGCGGAGTCGGGGTGATCGTCGCGATGGCTGTCGCGGCAAACTCCGCGGGCGGCTGCAGCGACGCGTGATCGCCGCCCGGCAGCGCGGCGGCATGACAGCAGGTGAGGGGCAGGAATCCATCGCAGGGAGCGTCGGGCGCGGCGAGGGATTCGGCCGGAACGGAGCGATGACAGCAGGCAGGATCGAGTTGGGCCGCCGCTTGCGCGACGTTCGCAGCCGCGACCAACACGCACAGCGCGAGGATCGCGAAACTGAAGATGCGGCGACCGATTACGCTCATTGCGGTTGGAGTATCTCCCTCGGGTCCGAAGCGTCAACTGATCGGCGGATCGCGGAGGCGACTCGAGGCGGGACCGCGATCCGAGTGCCGTCGTGCGGTAAGGTGCGCGCGCGGAGAATCGGGCTTCGATGCTTCATCGCGGTGGGAGGTGACGATGCGACGGGTGAGTCGGGGTTGGCTCGGGATGCGCGCGACGCCGCTGTTGCTGGCACTCGCGCTGGTTGCCTGCGCGGGGGGAACGGGACGCAACGCGGCCGGTCCGAAGGTACCGTCGACGGCGTCCGAGCTGGCCGTCGAAGCCTACGTCTACGCGTATCCGCTGCTGGTCTTCGATCGCGAGCGACAGGCGCAGTACCAGGCGCTGGGCGTGAGCAACCAGCTCTCGACCCGCACCACCACGTCGACGCCGTTCTCGCACGATGTGCTCGCCCCGAACGCGGACACGGTTTCCACCACGGCGCTGCTCGATCTGCGCAGCGGCCCGCTGGTGCTCTCGGTACCGGACAGCGGCAAGCGCTACACGCGCATCGATCTGCTCGACGCCTACACCAACGTTTTCGCGTCGCTCGGCCAGCGCACCGAGGGCAACAAGGCCGCGAACTTCGCCATCGTCGGACCGGCGTCTGCGAGCCCGGTGACGGGCGTCACCACGGTGCGCGCGCCGACGAACTACGTGTGGCTGCACGGGCAGGTCGCCGCGCAGGGTGAACGCGACGTGCCCGCCGCGTCGGGACTGATGCGGCAATGGTCGCTGACACCAGTGAACGAGTTTGCGGCGGGCAAGCGCAATCTCGCGGCGGCGCGGCCGTCGGTCGCCGATGCCGATGGCAGCGCGGCGAATCGCGTCGAGGCGCTGCAACCCGCCAAGTACTTCGAGGAAGCTGCGCGGCTGTTGCAGATCAATCCGCCGGCGGACGCGGACGGCCCGCTCGTGAAGAAGTTCCCGTCGATCGGACTCGACTTCAAGAAGGGCAAGTTCATGCCCGGGAAGCTGAAGCCCGAGACGCTCGCGAAGGCGGTGAACGACGGTCGCGCGCGCATTCACGGCGCGACGACGGTTGCGACGCCGCAAAACGGTTGGAGCTTCGAAGCGGCCGGCGGGAACTACGGGGTCGACTACCTGTCGCGCGCCGCTGCCGCGCGCACCGGCATTGGCGGCGCGCTGCCGCAGGATGCGGTCGAAGCGAGCGCGCGCGTCGACGCGTCGAATGCGCGGCTGCAAGGAGGATCGCGCTACGTGCTGCACTTCGCGAAAGGCGAGCTGCCGCCGGTCAACGCGTTCTGGTCGCTGACGCTGCTCGATGACGACGGTCGCATGGTCGACAACATGCTGAATCGCTACGCGGTGCGCGGCGATCGGCTCGCGAAGGACGGCGACGGCGGCGTCACCGTCTACGTGCAGGCGCCGCCGCCCGGTGAAGCCAAGGAAGCCAACTGGCTCCCCGCTCCGAACGGCACCTTCCAGCTGCTACTCCGCCTCTACTGGCCAAAGGACGAAGCCGTGAGCGGCGCCTGGAAGCCCCCGGCGGTGAAACGCAACTGAGCGAGAGGTGCCGGGCGTCAGGTTATTTTTTGTCAGGTTATT
>JANLTC010000299.1:0-10385 GCA_031362725.1 Deltaproteobacteria bacterium
GCACCCGACGTGCGCTGCCGTCTCGCGCCCTTCGACGGCGGCGGACCGCCGATCGAGAGGACGCTTCCGGCGCGAGCGCTCGGCGCAGCGCGCGCGCGCATCGCGCTGCTGCGCACCGGTGCGGACCGGGACGCACGCGTGGAACTGCTGCAGTCGCTCGCGGCCGCAGCGCACGCGCGGGTCGAGTGGAACGAAGCGGCTGGCTCCGGCCGCGGCGCGTTTGCGCGCGCGTTCGCCGAGAGCGACGCGGTCGTCGTCGACGCGCTGCCGACCCTCGGTGCCGGCGAGCGCGCGCTGCTGCCGCGCTTCCACTCAATCGTGGGCGCGCCGAGCGCGTTTGGAAGCGCCGTCGTTCCGCGCTCGGTGCTGCGCACGGATCTACTGCTGGTGGGCGCGGTCGCGGCCACTGCCACAGCCTGGGAGCGAAGCGTTCGACTCGCCTTCGAATGGGCGCGCAGCGAGGGACGCCGCTCCGTGCACTGCGCGGTGCGAAGTCCCGGTTGGCCGATCCTCGCTTCCGAGCGGGCCCGCCGCTTCCGCTGCATCGCCGCCGCGCATCCGGATCTGAAAGCGCGCCGCGGCAGCTTCGAAGACACGCGCCGCCGACTGCTCTGCGAGCCGCACGCCTTCGAAACCGTGGTCGGCGATGCCGGCGACTTCGACCCGCTCGTGCGGGCCGCCTGCGCGGGCGTCGGCTGGTCGAATCGCGTGCCTTGGATCCTGGTCGGCGATGCGTGCGCAGCCGTCGTGGTGGGCGCCGCGGCGGAGCGATCGCGTTGCGCCGCGACCGGTGAGACGACGCTCGCGATCGCGAACGCCACCGTCCGGGTGCTGCGTCGGCTCGGCGAAGGCGGCGCCGCGCAACGTCTCGCGGCAGCCGTGCACGCCGAGCTCGCGCTGCGTCACGAGGCAACCGGGGATCTCTGGCTCGATCTCGCCAGCGAGACGCCGATTCGCTTCGCGGACGCGCTGATCGCCCGACTGGCGACGACGGTCGACGCATCGTCAAAGCCGATGTGAACTGACAGAACTATCTATTTTTCAGACGCCTCGGCAGAGGGAATCCTCCCCGCATCGATCGCTGGGAGGATTTTCTTGTCTGCCGAGGTGCTGTTCTTTCCGTTCGCCGAGTACTGGTGGTTCTATGCGGCGTTCACCGCGCTGGTGCTGGCCCTGCTGGCGCTCGACCTCGGCGTCTTCCACCGCGATGCGCACGCGGTCTCGATCCGCGAGGCGAGCATCTGGACGCTGGTCTGGATCTCGCTCGCGCTGCTCTTCAACGGGGTGCTCTGGCAGTACGCACACTGGAAGTTTCCGCTCGACCCGCGGCTACTCGCGATTCCCGGCTTCGATCCGCACGCCGCTGCAACGAGCGTCGGCCTCGAGTACCTGACCGGCTTCGTCGTCGAGAAGGCGCTCGCGGTCGACAACATCTTCGTCTTCGTAGTGGTCTTCTCGTACTTCTCGATTCCGCCGCAGTATCAGCACCGCGTGCTCTTCTACGGAATCCTCGGCGCGCTCTTCTTCCGCTCGCTCTTCATCGCGATGGGCTCGGTGCTGATGCAGTACGAAGCGGTGGTGATCTTCTTCGGCGGCTTCCTGATCCTCACCGGCCTGAAGATGCTCTGGCTGGCGGACGCGAAGCCCGATCCCGACCGCAATCTCGTCGTGCGCGGGATGCGGCGCTTCATCCCGGTGACGGACGGATTGCGCGGCCAGCGATTCCTGGTGCGCGAGGCTGGCCAGTGGCTCGCAACACCGCTCTTTCTCGCGCTCATCATGATCGAGGTGACCGACATCATCTTCGCCGTGGACTCGGTCCCCGCGATCTACGCGCTGACGAACGAGCCGCTGCTCGTCTTCACCTCGAACATCTTCGCGATCCTCGGGATGCGATCGCTGTACTTCATGCTCGCAGGCGCTGTCGATCGCTTCCATCTGCTCCACTACGGGCTGGCGCTGGTGCTCGTCTTCGTGGGCCTCAAGATGGTGTGGCTGAACGCGCTCTTCGGCGGGAAGTTCCCGATCGCGTGGTCGCTCGGGATCATCGGCGCGCTGATCGCGACCTCGATGCTGCTCTCGGTGCTGTTTCCGAAACGGGAGGAGCAGGCGCCCGCTCCGACGCTCTAGCGACTCTCCCGGGTAACCCGCTCCCAGCGGAACGGGGATGCGAGTTGCGCGAGGTAGCGCTGCGGGAACTTCGGCAGATCCGCGATGCCGACGCCGTCCGCGAAGGCGCGACCCTGCGGGCGGAAGAAGCTGCGGAAGACGAGATCCCAGGTGATGAGGATCGCGCCGTAGTTTGCGTTCCCCTCGTGCGGATCGGTCGAGTGGTGGAAGCGGTGCAGGCCGGGCGTACTGAACAGCCAGTCGAGCACGCCCGTACGCAGTTCGATGTTGCCGTGCTGGAGCTGGCCGTAGACCATCGAGAACAGCAAGTACATCGCGAATACGCGCGGCGGCGCACCGAGCAGGATCAGCGGCACGTTCTGGAATGCGATCAGGCTGAACAGATCGAGGGGATGGAAGCGCGTGGCGTTCAGCCAGTAGAGCCGCGGCGCGCTGTGATGCGTCGCGTGCAGCCGCCAGACCCAGCGGTTCTCGTGCGACACGCGGTGAAACCAGTAGTGACCGAACTCGGCCACCAGGATCGCGAGGTAGAGCTGTGCGACCGCCGGCAGCGAGGTCGGCCACAGTGAAACGCCGAGCTGCGCAGCGAGCCACGCGGCCGCGCTGACGGCGACGCCGCGCAGCGTCGCCTCGAACGCCGCGCTGCTGAGCGGACCGGAGACGAGCAGGTGCAACAGATCGGTACGCTGATCGCCCTGCGGGCGATTCCATTCCTGGCGATACGGATGCATCCGCTCGAGCACCGCGATCGTGGTGTAGAAGATCGCAATCGCCAGCAGCCCGAGCAGCGCGGGGTTGGCCTCGCGCGCGAGTCCGAGTCGGCCGGCGAGATCGAGCGTCGAGCCGCAGACTGCGAACGCGGTGATCGCCGTGACGAGCAGCGGAAACAGCAGCGTCGATGCGAAGCGTCGCACGCGCGAAGCCTACCCCGTGTTTCGCAGGCCAGCCGCGATGCCGTTGATCGTCAGCTGGATCGCGGCATCGACACGCTCGCGTTCGCGCGCGGATACGCGCCCTCCCCGCTTGCGGCGCAACAGCTCGAGCTGCAGGTACGAGAGCACGTCCACGTAGGGCGAGCGTCGCTCGATCGAGCGGCCGAGGGCGGGATCCGAAGCCAGCAGCTTGCGCGCGCCGACCACGGCCAGCACACCGCGCTGCGTAGCGCCGAACTCCGTCGCGACGCGCGCGAGCACTTCGCTCGCACCGGGCAGATCGCGCGCCAGTTCTGCGTAGCTCGCGCCGATCCGCAGATCGACCTTCGCGAGCACCTGCTGCAGGTTGTCGATCACGGTGCGGAAGAAGGGCCAGCTGCGATACATCGCCTGGAGTCGCGCGCGCCCGCCCGGCCGCGCGAGCGCCGCCTCGAGCCCCGCACCCGAGCCGTACCAGCTCGACAACAGGATGCGGTTCTGATTCCAGGCAAAGTTCCATGGAATCGCGCGCAACTCGCGGATGCTGCCGCTTGCTGCGCTCGGCGCGGGAAGCGAACCGATGCGGAGCTGCGCGATCTCCGCGAGCGGCGTCACCGCGTGGAAGAACTCCGCGAAGCCGGTCGTCTCTTCGATCAGCTCGCGATAGGCGCGGCGCGCGTGCTGCGCGAGCTGCGTCATCGCGTCGATCCAGCCCGGTCGCACACGCTGATTCCGGAGCGGATGCGCGACGGTGGCTTCGAGCGTCGCGGTGACGAGTCGCTCGAGGTGATGAACCGCCGACGGAACGGTGCCGTACTTGCTCGCGATCACTTCGCCCTGTTCGGTGATCTTGATCCGCCCGCGCACGGTGCCGACCGGTTGCGCGAGGATCGCGCGGTGCGTCGGACCGCCGCCGCGCGAGATCGTGCCGCCGCGGCCGTGGAAGAACTCGACTTCGACGCCGTGTTGATCCGCCTGTGCAGTGAGCGCGGCCTGCGCTTCCCACAGTGCGAAGTTCGCTGCGAAGTAGCCACCGTCCTTGGTCGAGTTCGAGTAGCCGAGCATGATCTGCTGGCGCATGCCGCGTGCCGTTAGCTGCGCGCGATACGCGCGCGACTGGTAGAGACGCTCCATCGATTCCCGCGCGCTGGCCAACGCCTCGAAGCTCTCGAAGAGCGGCACGATCTCGATGTCGCTCTCGAAGCCGACGCCCTCGGGCCGCCGCCGCACCAGGCCCGCTTGTCGTCCGAGCGCCAGCACTTCGAGAACGTCCGCGTGAGAGCGGGTATTCGAGATCACCACGTCGCGGATCGCGTCCCCGTCGAAACGTCCGCGGGCGTCGCGCAGGAGTTCCAAGGTCGCGAGCACTTCGCGCGCCGTCGGCGAGAGCTCGTTCTCATCGCGTGTCGCCGGTGCCTCGGAGAAGAACAGGTCTTCGATGAACTGATCCTGCGCCTCGATCGGCAGCGTGTCGAGCAGGCCTTCGATCGGACATAGAAGAGCGTCGACGGCTTCCCGATGGCGGGCGTGACGCTCGCGCACGTCGATGCAGGCGAGCCGGAAGCCGTAGCTCGCCGCCTGCTCGCGCAATGTCGCGAGACGCCCGTTTGCGAGCCGCGCACCGCGATTGGCGCGCAGGCTTGCATCGACCAGATCGAGGTCGGCGACGAACGCCGCGGCATCCGGATAGCCGCCGCGCGCGCCGGGCACTTCATGCGCCTCGGTCTCCTCGAGAGCGAGTTCGAGACGCACGCCCATCGCATTGAGTTTGCGCCGGTAGACTTCGTGCACCTCGCGACCCGCGACGCGTTCGCGGGCGCGCGGCACTTCGGTGAGATCGCGCGCCAGGCTCTCGCGCAACTCCGCGGCGACCGGCACCACTTGATCCGACGTGGTCAGTTCGCGCAACACCGGCTGCAGCGCCCGCCAGTACGCGCCGAGCGCGCCGCGCCGGTAGAGCCGAAGCGCGTCGGCCGTCACGGCGGGCGTCACGGCGGGATTCCCGTCGCGATCGCCGCCGACCCACGAACCCATCCGCAGCGGACGCGCGTGGCGGGCGAGCGATCGCCCGTAGACGGCTTCAAATGCGCGCTTGATGCGTTCGTGCACGAGCGGCACCGCATCGAAGAAAACCGTCTCCAGCGTGTGGATCACTTGCTGTACTTCATCGATCGGTGTCGGCCCGCGGGTGCGCTGGATCTGCGTCTGCCAAAGCGCGGTGACCTCGCGAGCGAGCGACTCCGAGAGCGGTGTCTCGCCATCCCCGGGACGGCTCGCGAGCACCGCCTCGATGCGCGCGAGCGTCTCGTGCACCGACCAGCGCGTCGCTTCGGTCGGATGCGCGGTGAGCACCACCGTCGTGCGCAGTTCGGCGAGCGCCGACTCGACCGCATCGGCGCGCAATCCGGACTTGCGCAGCCGGCGCATCAGATCGAAGGCGCTGCCCGCCGCCTTCGGACCATGGCTGCGCGCGGTGTGACGCTGCTCGCAGACGTTCACCAGCTGGAAGAAGATCGTGAAGGCGCGCGCGACCGCGACCAGTTCGTCGAGGTCGAGGTCGGTGACGAGGCGCCGCAGCTTGCGCTCGTCGCCGTCCGCGTTGCGCCGCTCGAGCTCGATCGCAGCCAGCCGCACCCGCTCGACCAGCGCGAAGAGAGGCTTGCCTTCCTGCTCGCGGATCACCTCGCCGAGCACATTGCCGACCAGCCGCACTTCGGCGCGGAGTCGGGTGTCGGATGCGCTGCGTTCCGTCATGGCCGGCGGCAGTATAGACACTCGAACGGCAACGCCCGCCCGATTCAGCTCGGGCGTCGCGACTCGACCATCCGATAGAGCAACGGCAACACGATCAGCGTGAGCAGTGTCGAGGAGAGGATTCCGCCAATGACTACCGTCGCGAGCGGGCGTTGCACCTCGGCGCCCGGTCCCGTGGCGATCGCCATCGGCACGAAACCGAGCGACGCAACGAGTGCCGTCATCAGCACGGGTCGCAGCCGGGTCAGCGCACCGTCGCGTACCGCCGTGTCGACGCTCGCGCCGTCCTTGCGCAGCTCGTTCATGAACGAGATCAAGACCAGACCGTTCAGCACCGCGACGCCCGACAGCGCGATGAAGCCGACCGCCGCCGAGATCGAGAGCGGAATGCCGCGCACTGCGAGCGCGGCGACGCCACCGGTGAGCGCGAGCGGAACGCCGGTGAAGACGAGCAACGCGTGGCGCAGGTTGCCGAACACCAGCACCAGCATCGCGAGGATCGCCGCGAGCGCGAGCGGCACGACGATGCGCAGCGTGCGTCCCGCCGAGATCAGGTTCTCGAATTGCCCGCCCCAGCTGGTCCAATAGCCGGCCGGCAGCACCACCTCGTCGCGAATGCGCCGCTCCGCTTCGGCGACGAAGGAGCCGAGATCCCGGCCGCGCACGTTCGACGTGACGACCACGCGGCGTTTGCCGTTCTCGCGGCTGATCTGATTGGGCGCTTCGGTGAGCTGCACCGCGGCGACGGCGCCGAGCGGGATCACCGCTCCGGGCTCCGCCGATTCGGACGCGAGTGCCAGCGGGAGTCGCTCCAACGCGGCGACGTCACCGCGAACGCCTTCGGGCAGGCGCACGACGATATCGAAGCGCCGGTCGCCCTCGAAGAGCTGGCCCGCGGCGCGCCCGCCGACTCCGATCTGTGCGAGGTCCTGCACGCGCACGAGCGGCAGCCCGTAGCGCGCGAGGCTCACGCGATCGACGGCTATTTCCAGCATCGGCAGTCCGGAGATCGGTTCGATCTTCACGTCCGCGGCGCCCGGCACGGTTTTCAGGATTGCCGCGATCCGCTCTGCTTCACCGCCCAGCGTATCGAGATCGTCGCCGAATACCTTCACCGCCACGTCGCTGCGCACGCCGGCGATCAGCTCGTTGAAGCGCATCTGGATCGGCTGGGTGAATTCGTAGTTGTTGCCCGGCAGCACGCGCACGGCGTTCTCGATGTCGCGGACGAGATCCGCTTTCGGCTTGCGCGGATCCGGCCACTCGACGCGCGGCTTCATGATCACGAAGCCGTCGGCAACGCTGGGCGGCATCGGGTCGGTGGCGACCTCGGCAGTGCCGATCTTCGCGAAGACGTTCTCCACTTCGGGAAGCTGCATCAGGCTGCGTTCGATTGCGTGTTGCATCGAGATCGCTTGTTTCAGACCCGTGCCCGGAATGCGCAGCGCGTGCAGCGCGACGTCGCCCTCGTCGAGACTCGGGATGAACTCGGTGCCCATGCGCGATGCGACCAGACCCGAGAGCACTACGAGCACCGCTGCCGCGCTGATCACGAGCAAGCGCCAGCGCAGCGCGAGATCGAGCGAGGGCGCGTAGAGGCGCTTCAGGCCGCGCATCAAGGCGCTCTCGCGCTCGGCGACGCGACCGCGCAGCACGATCGCCACGGCAGCCGGTACGAAGGTGAGCGCGAGCACCATCGCAGCGAGCAGCGCGATGATCACCGTCCACGCCATCGGGTGGAACATCTTGCCTTCCACGCCGGTCAGCGTGAGGATCGGCAAGTAGACGACGAGGATGATCGCGACGCCGAATGTACTCGGGCGAACCACCTGTTGCGTTGCCTCGAAGACGGTCTCGAGGCGCTCGCGCAGATCGAGCAGCCGTCCGCGTTCGCGCTGCGCCTCCGCGAGGTGCCGGATGCAGTTCTCGACGATGATCACGGCACCGTCGACGATCAAGCCGAAGTCGAGCGCTCCGAGGCTCATCAGATTGCCGCTGATGCCGGCGCGCACCATGCCGGTGGCGGTGATCAGCATCGAGAGCGGGATCACCAGCGCCGTCACGAACGCGGCGCGTAGGTTTCCGAGCAGCAGGAACAGCACCGCGATCACCAGCACTGCGCCTTCGACAAGGTTTGTGCGCACCGTATCGATCGTGCGATCGACGAGCTTGGTTCGGTCGTAGACGCTGCGCACCACAATGCCTGCCGGCAGCGAGCGCTTCACGTCTTCGAGCCTCGCCGCCACCGCCTGCGAGACGACGCGTGAGTTCTCGCCGATCAACATGAACACGGTCGCCAGCACCACCTCGCGACCCCCTTCCGTCGCGGCGCCGGTGCGCAGCTCTTCGCCCTCGCCCACTTCGGCGACGTCGCGGATGCGCAGGGGCACACCGCCACGGCGGCCGATGGCGATGTCGCGGATGTCTTCCAGTGTCGCGACCTGCCCGGGCACGCGCACCAACATCTGTTCACCGCGGAGCTCGATGTAGCCCGCGCCGACACTCGCGTTGTTCGCTCCCAGCGCGGTGATCAGGTCTTCGAAGCCGAGTCCGTACCCGACGAGCAGCGAAGGCTGCGGCGTCACGTGGATCTGCCGCACGAAGCCGCCGATCGTGTTGACCTCGACGACGCCCGGCACGGTGCGCAGCTGCGGCTTCACGACCCAGTCCTGGATCGTGCGCAGATCAGTCGGCGTCCAGGGCTCGCCGTCGGGACGCCGCGTACCCGGCTCCGCTTCCACCGTGAACATGAAGATCTCGCCGAGTCCCGTCGCGATCGGGCCGAGTTCCGGTTCGACGCCCGTTGGCAGCTTCGAGCGCAGTTCCTGCACGCGTTCGTTCAGCAGTTGTCGGGCAAAGTAGATGTCGGTGCCGTCTTCGAAGACGACGGTCACCTGCGAGAGCCCGTAGCGCGAGATCGAGCGCGTGTATTCGAGGCGTGGCAAGCCGCCGAGCGCCGTCTCGACCGGGAACGTGATGCGCTGCTCGACTTCCAGCGGCGACATGCCCGGGGCTTCGGAGTTGATCTGCACCTGCACGTTGGTGATGTCGGGCACCGCGTCGATCGGGAGGCGAGACAGGTTCCACGCGCCGAGCAGCGCGACGCACGCAGTGACGGCGATCACCGCCCAGCGCGCACGCAGCGAGAAACGGAGTATGCGTTCGAGCACGATCGTCTCCTCCGTTCAGTGGTCGTGGCTGGCGCCGGATTTCCCGACGTCGGCCTTGAGGATGAACGAGCCGGTGGCGACATACGGCTGACCCACACTGAGACCCGCGCGGATCTCCGTCCAGGTGCCGTTGCCGAGTCCGAGTTCGACCGGCTGCGCTTCGTAGCGGTCGCCGTCGGCAAGGAACACGACATCCCAGTCGCGCATGCGTTGCAGCGCGCTCGTGTGCACCGCGACGGGTGCCTGCAGCGTCTCGACCGCCACGCGCGCCGAGACGAAAAGGCCCGGGCGCCAACGCCCGCTCGGGTTGTCGACCACCACGCGCGCGAGCGACGACTGCGAGTCGAAGGACCCGAGCGGCGACACGTAGTCGACGCGGGCCAGGGCGGGTTCGCTGCCGTCGCCCGCATCGAGTTCGGCGCTTTGGCCGACGCGCAACCGGTCCGCGTCGCGGCGGTGTACTTGCAGATCGGCCCAGACGCGACCGAGGTCCGAGACGACGTAGAGCGGCGCATCGGTCGCCGCGAACTCGCCCGGCACGGCGCTCTTCGCGATCACGGTGCCCGCGATGCGCGCGCGCACCTCGTAGGGGCGCAGGCTCTCGTTGCTCTCGACGATCGCGACGACTTCGTCCTTCGCGACCGCGTCGCCGAGGCGCTTGCGCGCGTCGATGACGATGCCGGGAAAGCGCGGCGTCACGTGCGCGGTGCGATCGCCGTCGGGCTCGATGCGGCCGTAGAGCAGCAGCGTCTCGGCGATTGGCGCGGGACCGGCGACCGCGATCTCGATTCCGGCTTCCTTCGCAGCAGCAGGCTCGATGGTGACGCGGCCTTCGTAGGATTCGAAGCGGAAGCGATGCTCCTCGCCGCCGTGTGTCGCTCGCACCGTCACGTCGAAGGAGTGCGGCTCCTCGACTGTCGCGTCGCCGCGCAGGAATTCCCCGGCGCTAGCGGGCGCGAAGCCGATGCGATCGGTGCGGTTCCCGAAGCGGCGCAGTTCCACGGCCAGCTGCACGTCCGCAGGCGCGAGCGGCTTGCCGCCCTTCGAGGCCCAGGCGCGGTACTCGGGCGGAACGCCGCGTTCGAAGATCGCCAGCTCGATCGCGAAGTCGTCGTGTTCGAGCATTCGCCCGCCGTTCGGGCCCTTCGCGACCTCGACTTCGCCGTGCTCGTCATCGGCCGCGTGCTCGGTCGCGCCGCCGCAGGCGCTGAGCGCAATCGCCAACGCGACGGCGCCTAGATGTTTCAGACGCTTCCTCCACGCACTTCGCTTCGCTTGCATCTCGATTCCTCTCCGGCTCTTCATCGCAGCACCTCGACGGAGCCGCCGACGAGGCGCTCCGCGCTGATGCGGGCTTCGTGGTATTCGCCGAGCTGGTGCAGCATCCGGTCGACGGTCTCGAACTCGGTGCGCCACGCGG
>JANLTC010000339.1:0-1633 GCA_031362725.1 Deltaproteobacteria bacterium
CAGTCCAACAACCACAGGGTCTTCAAGGGTTCAGGCAACGCCGCAACCGCATCAGCGCCTGTCGTTTCGTCAAGGCGATCTATCGCTTCTTCCACGAGGGCCAGCATCTCGACTTGGAGTTGGGCAGCTTCGAGTCGGGTCAGCCGCTTCCAATCAATCTCCACGCAGAACAGTCTGTCGGACACCGACACGCCGGAATGTACGTCAACCAAGCGTTCATCCCGGCGTGCCTGAGCCGGGAGTTCACGGTGTGGGCGACAAACCGGACCTCCCCTATCGTCGACTGGTTGCGAGCGCTTGCGGCACACGAGCACGAGCGGTGCGGCGGACCGGGTGTCGGGGCTGTCGGCATGTGCTTCACCGGTGGCTACGCACTCGCAATGGCTACCGACACGCGGTTGCTCGCTCCGGTGCTGTGCAGCCCTCTATGCCCCTCAACTTCACGAAGCGGCAGCGGAGCTCGAACGACTGCTCGCCCGAGGACCTCGACATCGTGAAATCTCGGTGCGCGAGCGAGGGCCTCCGAGTCTTGGGTCTGCGGTTCGAGGGCGATCGCTACGTACCCGCCAGCCGCTTCGCGTTCCTACGCGAGCAACTCGGCGACGGGTTCGTCGCCGTCGAACTCGATGACGACGCTGCGAACCCCAACGCAGTGATGCGTAACCCGCATTCTGTTCTCACTGACCACCTCGTCGACGAACCTGGCACCCCGTCCCGCAACGCCCTCGACGAAGTCCTCGCCTTCTTCCGGACCAGGCTGCTGATCGACTGACCCGACGATCACTCGCTCTGAGAGCCTCCGGCACGACCAAGAGATCAACTCGATTCCACCGACGATGACCGGCTGCGCTCACGTTCGCGTGTCGGGCCGTTCGTGGGTATCAGCTCGAAGGTCCGGAGCGCTGACCTCGGTATCGCACGGGGTGCCAACCGACGTTGCCAGCAGATGCCACTATTGGCTGGTGGCGTCGTTCGAAACAGTTGCCGATGAATACGGCGAGGGCCGACCCCCGATCTCTCGGCCGAGGATCGTGCCCGGTTGATGAACCAACTCCGAGCAACTTTGCTCGATGGTTACCCTCAAGGGGAACTGTCTGTCCGCTACGAGACATGGTTATGGATCGCCCAACGGCGGCGAACTTTCATAACTTCGGTCGTCGCTACGCCCGGATGTGCCGATATGCGCTAGTTCCATAATGGTCTGCACGCTTAGCAACGAGATCACACCTCTTCCTCGTTCCCTGCGCACCCGTGTATTAGGCGTTGTGGGGCAGGGTGCTGTTCACGCACGGGCAGACTGGGTACAAGAAATTCTTCCTGTTCACAGCCCGCTGGTAGGCCGAGTACTTGGCGGTTCGTGGCCGAAGTCGGGTCCGACGTCAGTTGGAAGGCCACGATCTCGCTCCAAGTTGCCCGAGCGCGAGAACTCCTAGCTACTCTGGCGTGATGTCTGAGCGGAACCGCAATCATTCCGAGGTGTCGTCGCTCTTGACGAAACTTTCGGATGGCGTCTTGATCGAGCTTCTCGAAGCTATAGAGGGAAAGCCTGGCTGGGGGATGACCTGCAGTCTCAGGATCGAGGGCCACCTGTCCTTTGTGAAGTTGATTCCCGTGACTGAGCTCGAACTTGCGA
>JANLTC010000344.1:0-5235 GCA_031362725.1 Deltaproteobacteria bacterium
GTGATCCTGCGCGAACTCGAATCAGGCCGGCTACGGATCGACCCGCTCGCGCCCGACCAGGTCGGTCCCGCATCGATCGACCTGACGCTCGGCAACGAGATCCGCGTGCTGAAGCCCAGCGCCGATGCGATCCCGATTCGCGACGAGGTCGACTTCCTCGATCACACCGAGAGCCAGACGCTCGACGAGCCCTATGTGTTGCCGCCCGGCGGCACGATCCACGGCATCACGGTCGAGAAGATCTCGCTGCCGCCCGATCTGTGTGGCTTTCTCGAAGGGCGCAGCCGCTTTGCGCGGCTCGGGCTGATGATTCACGTGACGTCGGCGTTCGTGCAGCCGGGCGTCTCGAATCGCCAGGTTCTGGAGATGTCGAACGTCGCCGGCCACCCGCTGCAGATCAATGCGGGCGTGCGGCTGTGCCAGATCGTGCTGATGCGCACGGAAGGGCAGGCGGTGTATCGCGGGCGCTTCGCGAACCAGGAGCGTCCGTAGGTGCGAGCAGTCGCGCAGCGCGTTCGGCGCGCGCGGATCACCGTGGCTGGCGAAGTCGTGGGCGAGATGGCGGAAGGCTTGCTGGCGCTGGTCGGTGTGGGAACCGACGACACGCCCGCGACGGCCGCCGAGCTCGCGCACAAGCTGGTCCATCTGCGCCTCTTCGAGGATGCGGCCGGCACGATGAACGTCTCCTTGCTCGATGCGGGTCTTGCGCTCGGCGTGGTGTCGCAGTTCACGCTCTTCGGCGACGCACGCAAGGGACGCCGGCCGTCGTACTCCAAAGCGGCAAGGCCCGAGGACGCCGAGCCGCTCGTCGAAGCGCTGTGTCAGGCGGCGCGGGCGCTGGGGGTCGCGGTCGTCACCGGTCGCTTTCGGGCGGCGATGGATGTCGAACTGGTGAACGCCGGGCCGGTCACGATCCTGCTCGATACCGCGCGCGAGTTCTGAGCGCCGACATCCGTTCGCCATCTCGAGGCTTGCGGTGGTGGTGGCCGCCGGCACACTCCGCCGCGGGGGAAACCACATGTCCATCATCCGTTCGTTCGTTGCGACCGCGGCTTCGCTCGGGTTCGCTTCGTTGCTGGCGGCCACCCCTGCAGGCGCCCAGACAGAGACGCAGGGCGAGACGAGTGCGGACACCGGCGGCCGCGAAGGCGAAGCAGGTCTCGGTGTCGCGGCCGGCTTGATCACGTTGCTCTACGCGCCTGCGAAGGTCTTGTATGCAGCGGGGGGCGGACTCGTCGCGGGTCTTGCGTATGTCGTCTCGGCGGGCGATCAGCAGGTCACCGAACCCATCCTGACCCCGGCTCTTCGCGGCGATTACGTGGTTACGCCTGCCCATCTTCGGGGTGAGCGACCGCTCGAGTTCATCGGCCGCGAACCCGAAGATCGGGCCCTGCGCGACGAGCCGGCGAAGTCTGCATCCAAAGCGTCGGGCGACGGGCTCGACGCCGCGCCCGCCGTCTCGAGTGAGGCGACCGAAGCGACCGACCCCGCGACCGCGCCGCAGTAGCCACGGACCGAGGACGCCTTGAATGCATCGAGTTCGCTGCTGACTGCATTCGCCGCGGGTCTGCTCTCGGTGCTCTCGCCGTGCGTGCTCCCGCTGCTGCCTGCCTACCTCTCGCTCGTGTCAGGAATCTCGGTCGAAGAGCTGCGCAGCGAGGGCTCGGCGAAAGCCGTGCGCAGTCGCGTGATGCTCGCGTCGCTGTGTTTCGTGCTGGGCTTCTCGACCGTGTTCGTGCTGCTCGGCGCGTCGGCGACCCTGCTTGGGCGCGTCCTGCGCGGCTTCCGCCTGGAAGTCTTCGGGCTCGACATCGGCGTCGCGCAGATCGCCGGTGTGCTGATCATCGTGATGGGGCTGCATCTTTCCGGTCTGATCCAGATTCCGCTGCTGTACCGCGAGAAGCGCTTCGAGGGACCGAAAGGAACCACGAGCCTGGTCGGTGCCGGGCTGGTCGGCGCCGCGTTCGCGTTTGGCTGGACGCCGTGCGTCGGGCCGATCCTCGGCGGCATCCTGACGCTCGCCGGTGCGCGCGAAACGGTGCTCGAAGGGATGGGGCTACTCACGGTGTACTCGGCCGGACTCGGGGTGCCGTTCCTGCTCGCGGCCTGGAGTGTCGAGCGCTTCCTCGGCGCGCTGCGCCGGCTGAAGAATCACTTTCGCACCATCGAACTCGTTTCGGGCGGGCTGCTCGTCGTGGTTGGGCTGCTGGTCGTCACCGATCAACTCACGCGACTCAACTCGTACTTCTTCTTCCTGGAAGAGATCGTCGTGAAACTCGAAGAGGCGCTGCTCTGAAGCCGTCGCTCCTGGCGCTCGCGATGGCGCTCCTGGTTGCGTGTGGCGACGGCGACGTCGCGCGATCGGCACGACCGGCGCCGCCGTTCCAACTGACCGACTTGCAGGGCGAGACCGTTCGCCTCTCGGACTACGTGGGCCGCACCGTCGTGATCGACTTCTGGGCGACCTGGTGCACTCCGTGCGTCAAGCAGATTCCCGTGCTGAACGCGTTTCACGCGTCCCCGGCAGGAAGAGACATCGCGTTGCTCGGCATCTCCGTCGATGTCGGGGGCCGCGAGGTGGTCGCGCCGTTCGCAGTCGAACAACGCATCGCGTATCCGGTGCTGCTCGGCGAGGAGACCCTCGCGTTCAACTACGGCGCGGCAGGCTTTCCGGCACTCGCGGTGATCGATCCGCAAGGCAGGATCGATTCGCTGCACCTCGGCGTGATCGACCGGGCGGCGCTCGAGGCTGCCGTCGAGGACGCCAGCCAGCGCCAGCCTTGATTGTGGACACACCTCAAGCGTCTTTCGAGGCCTGTCGAAACGACCGCCGTGGATCCCGCGCTCTCGGTACCGGAAACGTCGGAACTCGGTGAAACGGCGCTCGGCGTGCGTCGCGACTTCGAGCGCACCGCGGTGGCGGGCGAGGCGATCTTCGAAGCGGGTGAGCCAGCCGACGCGTTCTACGTCGTGACGGCCGGCGAGGTGCTGCTGCTCGACACGGGCCGCGGTGGCGTCTCGCGGCTGCTCGCGCGGCTCGGCCCGGGTGATGCCGTCGGCGAGACCGACGCGTTGCTGGGACGGCTCCGCAGTGCTCGCGCGGTGGCGGCGAGCGACGCGCGTCTGCTCCGGCTCGATCGCGCCACGTTCCGCTCGATGTGCCTCGAGCGACCCGACATCACCGTGCAGGTGTTGGAGCGGCTCGCGCTGCGCACCGCCGACCTCGAGCGGCGCCTCGCGGTGCTCGGGATGAACGATCTGGTGAGGCCGATTGCGCGCGGTCTGCTGCGTGGCGCGGCGACGGTCACCGGCGAGGGCGGACAAATCGGAGCGCGCGCGATCACGTCGCTGCGTGAACTGGCCAACGCATCCGGCTTGTCGCTGCGCGAGACGCATCGCGGACTCCAGGAACTCTTCGACCGCAAACTCGTGCGCCTCGTCGACGACGCGCTCGTGGTGCCCGATCGCGGCGCGCTCGAGGCCGGGCTCGACGACGGCCCCGAGGCCGCCGCGACCCACTCCGATCTGTCTTCCTGATCCGGTTTCGTTGACCCGTTCGGAACGCGTGCGGTAGCTTGCCCTCGCTCTGACCGGGGGGCCGGGCCATTCGAAACCGTTGCGAGACGTGTCGCGCGCCGTGGCGCCGTGCATTCGTGCACGTCGCGGCGCTGTTGTTGGCTTCTGCGCTCGGTGGCGCGGCGCTCGCGCAGCCACCGAAGGACGCGCTCAACGTCACCGCAGACGAGGTCGAGTATCAGGCCGACCGCGACATCTACGTCGGTCGTGGCCATGTCGTGATCAAGCAGCAAGGCAAGACGTTGACTGCGGATCACGTGATGTTCAGCAACAAGACGCGCCAGGGCGTCGCCACCGGGAACGTGGTGGTGCTAGACGGCACGGATGTGCTCCGCGCGCCGTTCCTGCAATTCAACGTCGATACCGTCGAGGGCGTCGTGTTCGACGGCGAACTGGATTCGCCGGGTGGCGGCTACCGGATGCAGGGTCGCGAGGTGCGCAAGACCGGGCCGAATTCGTACGCGTTCGAAGGGGCTCGCTTCACGACCTGTCGCTGTCCGAAGGACACCGATCGCGATCCCTGGGCGATTCGCGCACAGAAGGCCGAGCTCGATCTCGACGGCTATGGCCGCGCGCGCAACTCGACGATCGAGATTCTCGGTATTCCCGTGCTCTGGGTGCCGTACGCCGTGTACCCGCTGAAGCGCGAGCGTGAGACCGGATTCCTGTTTCCGCAGGGCGGCACATCGAGCCAGAGCGGCGGCAACATCAACGTGCCGTTCTTCTGGGCCGCGCGCGACGACCTCAACGTGACCTTCGAGGCCGACTACCAGTTCGAGCGCGGCTTCAAACCGTCCGCCGATCTCGAGTACGTCTTTGGCGAGCGCGGCTACAGCAATCTTTACGGCACCTACATCCACGACAACAAGATCGACACGGGCTCCCCGACCTCCACGTTCGGCAACGAACGGTGGGGCGCGACTTGGAAGCACATGCAGGATCTGCCGGCGGGCTCGTGGTTGGCAGTCAACGCCGCGGCGGTTTCCGACAATCAGTTCCCGTTCGACTTCAGTGATTTCCGCGGGTACCGGCGCGATCGCTTCCTGCAATCGAACGGCCTCGTCGGAACCAGCTTCCTCGGCCCGAGCGAGCGCATCGCCGCATCGCTCGCGGTCCAGTCGACCGACGACATCCAGAACCCGGACGACCAGGACCGCGACAACGTGCTGCTGCAGCGGCTGCCCGCACTCGCCCTCGCCGCAATGCCCGATTCCACGCGCCTCTTGCCGGGACTCGTGACGAGCGGCGGCTTCGAGTTCGTGAACTATCAGGCGTACGGCGATCCGGCGGACGACTTCGCGCGCAGCTACCGCGTCGACGATCAGTTCTACGACACCGGTTTCGACGGGATCCCCGACGGCCAGGAACGCAACTCGGGCGGCATCAAGGTTCCCACCGACGCGCATCTCGACGACAATGTGCCGGGCGTCCAGTCCGGACCCGAGAACGATGGTCGCTTCGAGGAAGGCGAACCGCTCGCTGACCACGGTCAGCGCGTGATCGGGCGACCGCGCATCTCGTATCCGTTGCAGCTCGGCAATGTGGTCGAACTGGTTCCCGAGGCTGGCTACTACGGCACCTTCTACAACGCGAATCTCGGTGGTGGCGACCAGCGCAGCCTGTTCACCGGCCGCGTCGATCTGCGGGCCAAGGTGCGCG
>JANLTC010000357.1:0-2313 GCA_031362725.1 Deltaproteobacteria bacterium
CGTCTCGCGACGCGGATCCTCGAACTCGACCGCGGCGTGCTGAATTCGTGGCCGGGCGACTACCCGAATTTCCTCGCCAAGAAGGCAGCCGCGCTGGAAGAAGAGGCGCGCCACGCCGCGCTCTTCGACAAGAAGCTCGCGCAAGAGGAGGCCTGGATCCGCCGCGGCATCAAGGCGCGCCGCACCCGCAACGAAGGTCGCGTGCGCGCGCTCTTCGCGCTGCGCGAGCAGCGCAGACTGCGACGCGAGGTGCAGGGCCGCGCACAATTCAGCGTCGACGAAGCCCAGGCGTCGGGCAAGCTCGTCGCGGTGGCGGAGAAGATCTCGTTCGGCTGGAACGACACGAAGATCGTGCGCGACTTCTCGGTGCGCATCCTGCGCGGCGACCGGATCGGTCTGATCGGCCCGAATGGCGCGGGCAAGACCACGCTGCTGAAGCTGCTGCTCGGCCAGCTCGAGCCCGACACCGGCACCGTGCGGCTCGGCACGAAACTCGAGATCGCCTACTTCGACCAGCTCCGGATGCAGCTCGCACTCGAGAAGACCGTGATCGAGAACATCGGCGAAGGCAGCGATTACATCGACATCGGCGGCGAGCGCCGCCACGTGATCGGCTACCTGCAGGACTTCCTGTTCAGCCCCGACCGCGCGCGCACGCAGGTCGCGACACTCTCCGGCGGCGAGCGCAACCGACTGCTGCTGGCGCGCCTCTTCTCACAGCCCGCGAACCTGCTGGTACTCGACGAGCCGACCAACGATCTCGACATCGAGACGCTCGAGCTTCTCGAGGAACGGCTGCTGGAGTTCAACGGCACGATCCTGCTGGTCTCGCATGACCGCGCCTTCGTCGACAACGTCGCGACTTCGACGCTGGCCTTCGAAGGCGACGGCCAGGTCTTCGAGTACGTCGGCGGCTACACCGACTGGCTGCGCCAGCGCCGATCGCCTGCTGAAGCGTTGGCGGCAGTCGCGCCGCAATCGCGCAGCGCGTCGGTCGCGGCGGCAGCAAGCGCGCCTCCGCTCGCGAAGCTCAGTTACAAGGAGCAGCGCGAGCTGGAGCAGCTCCCCGCGCGCATCGAGACGCTGGAACGGCTGCAAAGCGAACTCAACGAGACGATGAGTCGGCCCGCGTTTTACAAACGCGATGCAGCCGATCAGGCAGGCGTTCAGACACGCCTCAGCGAGGTAACCACCGAACTCGCGGTGGCGTATGCGCGCTGGGAGAGCCTGGAAGCACGGCGCCAGCTGTGAGGCGCCCCACGATGCCACATCGACGACGAAGGGGACTGTCCCATTCGTCTCTCGGGTGATGCCCGCGTTTTTTGTCCGCTGCAACTGCGCGTCGTGTGGACCCTGGAACCGGTCGGCGCGAATGACCGGCGGGATGCCTACGGTCTGGCGCGGCGGCGGACTACAGCCCTCCGCTGTCCAGAGCTACTCGCTCGCTCGTTGCGAGAGCACGGCGCAAAAGGTCAATAGATCTTCCAGCCTGGTCGAAGCCATCTCATGGATCCGATCCCAATCCAGCACGCCGTACTGATGCGCGACGAGATTTCGCAACCCTGCCCACGAGGCGAGCCGCGCGGCGAGTTCAGGCTCGATGACGCCGTGGTCGGAGAGCACTCGAAAAACCTCGCGATAGCTCTGCGGAACCTCCCAACCCGCGTCCGAAAGCCAATGAGTGGCGAGGCTCAGGCACTCCTGCACCGCCACGAAGAGATTCAGAATCACCACTTCACGCACGGTGCGGTCTCCGCGGAAGACCTCGAGACTCGCCGGAAGCACGGCGCGAATGCGAGCGACGGAATCTCGCACCGCAGCGACCTTGCTCGCGAGGACGTTCCTATCGACCACGAGACGCAGCGGCGAGCACGCCCCGAGTGCAGAGATCCTCGACAGGCTTGAAGTCCAGATACTCGAGCACCGCGCGCGCCTTTCGATCCGCCAACGCCGCCGGATCGCGCAAGACGATCACTCGCCCATCACGGAACGCCCGATACGCAAGCGCCGGCGGCGCCTCGTCTAGCAACACGAGATCCACTGAGCGACCACTCGTGGCCACCTCGAGACGCGAGACGATGTCGCCGATCTCCCTGATCGCCAGTCGCGGCCCCGCGCAGAGCCCGATCGCCACGTCGACGTCGCTACCCGCGTGCGAGTCCCCGCGCGCAACCGAACCAAACACGAGCGCGTAGGCCACGCGCGCATCCGCCTCGAGAACCCTCTGGAGAGCGTCGATCATTCCGCGAACCTAGCACCGACTGCGCGGGCCCGGTGCGGCGCTGCGATGAACTCCGCGGTTTCCGCGCGACC
>JANLTC010000019.1:0-9816 GCA_031362725.1 Deltaproteobacteria bacterium
GCGCTGCCGTGGTTCGCCGAGCACTTCGCGGCGGCCGGACTGGCGGCGTTCGTCTTCGACTACCGCTTCTTTGGCGCCAGCGGCGGTTCGCCGCGCCAACTGGTGAATCCGTGGGAGCAGGTCGACGACTGGAGTGCGGCGCTCGCGTTCCTGCGCAAGCGCCGCGACATCGATCCCACGCGCATCGCGCTCTGGGGATCGTCGATGGGCGGCGGTCACGCGCTGATCGCCGCGGCACGCGACGGTCAGGTGCGCGGCGTGTTCGCGCAGGCGCCGCTCGTCGATACCAGCGTAGAGGGCGATACGAACTACTTCGGTGCGCTCTGGCTGGTCCGGCTGATGCTCACCGCCTGGGCGGATCTCCTCGCCGAGTCGGTCGGCCGCGGGCCGGTCATGATGGCCTCGATTGCCCGGGCCGGCGGCTTCGGAATGATCGTCGACGACGCGGCGTATGCGGCGTTCGAGCGCCTCGTCGAGCCGGGCTCGACCTATCGAAACGAGATCGCGGCGCACTCGGTGTTGACCTTCGATGAGTACGACCCGGCAACGCTGGCGAAGCCGCTCGATACCCCCGTGCTGCTCGTCGCGTCGCGGACCGACCGCATGGTTCCATTCGCGGCGGTCCTGGCCTTCGCGAAGGCCCGCCCCAACGTCGTGGTCGAGACCTTCGCGGGCGACCACTTCGACGTCTACTCCTCGCCGGTCCGGGAACGCGCCGCGGGCCTCGCGACCGCGTTCCTGTCGGCGCGTCTGTTCCCCGCACCCTGACTTTGTCTTGACCGCGGCGCCTCCACTTGGGTATAACGGCCCTCACCAACCAACCGATTGGTTGGGACCGCAACCGATCCGAGCCGCGCCCACCCAGGAGACCCGCTTGGCCGTTTTCAACTCCGCCTCGGTCGTCACCCGCGTTTTCTCGCGGGCCGTTTCGAACAGCCTTGCCGCCCGCTTCGGGCGCTTCCGCGCGTGGCCCAACGAGGCGTTGCTGCTCGACGAGCCGCTGGCGCTCGCGGAGCAGAAGACCGACCGGCTGCGCCGGATCTATGCGAATGCCCAGCGCGATGCGTGGGACGGACCGGCGCTGTTCCGCGAGGCGATCGCGAAGCACGGTGGGATCCAGCTCTCGCGTGAGAAGCGCGAAGCGCTGGTGCACCCGATCTCGATGCTGATGTGGGGCGAGCTGGCGGCGTGGATCGTCGCCGCCGAGCTGGCCGAGCGACTCGAGGATGCCGACGCGAAACTCGCCGCGTCGAGCCAGGTCTTCGACGAGGCGCGTCACTTCTATGTGCTGCGCGACTACGTCGCCGCGCTGCACGTGCCAGTGCCGAAGCTCGATCCGTACTTCGCGATCGGCGTGCGCCGCCTGCTCGCGACCAGGGACCTCACCGTCAAGTTGTTTGCGATGCAGCTGCTGGCCGAAGGCACCGCGATGGCGATCTTCCGCTTCCTCGCCGATTCGAAGATCGAGCCGGTGCTGACGGAGCTGCTGCCGTACATCGAGAAGGACGAAGCGCGCCACGTCGGGCTCGGTGTGCTCTATCTGCCTCAGCGCCTCGAGAAGCTTTCGCGCAAGCAGCTGATGGGCATCCGCGACATGACCCACGGCATCGGCGATCTCTTCGGCGCCACGCAGATCCGCTACGCGAAGCACTACGCGACGCTCGATACCGATCCGCGCGATCTGATCCGCAGCGCCGACAAGATGCTGCACGAGTTGTCGGAGAAGGTCGGTCCGATCCCCGGCACCGATCTGCGTTTCTTCCCGACCAACCCGACGCAGTCGACGACCTACGAAGAGAACCTCGACTACGTGCTGCCGCGGCCGGGCACCGAGAACAAACTCGCCGGCCGCTTCATAAGGCGCGTGATCGATTGGGGCGCGCGCGCGCTGCCGGTCTAGGAGAGCCCGTGTCGTTCGCCGACGCCCCGCGCCAACGCATCCTCGACGCCGCGCTCGAACTGCTCGCCGAGCACGGTTACGAGGGCACCAGCCTGCAGCAGGTCGCGGATCGCGTCGGGCTCCACAAGAGCACGCTCTTCCATCACTTCAAGAGCAAGGAAGAGCTGGCGGGAGAGGTGTTTCGCGGTCTGGGAGAGCGCTTGCTGAAGCGGCTCGAACCGATCCTCGCCGAGGATCCGCCGCGCTTCGAATCGCTGCTCGCGGCGCTCGAAGCGAGCGTCGAGCACTTTGCCGAAGAGCCCGCGGCGGGGCGGTTGCTGATGCGTTTGATGGTGACGTCGCGGGGGCTCGCGCCGGGGAGTCCCTTTGCGACACCGCCCGGCCAGGTCGATGCGATCGACCGCCTGGTGATCGCCGTGGGTGTATGGCTCGCACGCGCGCGGAACGCCGGCGTGATCCGCTACGTGCCGGTTCGCCATACGGTGCTGAACCTGATGGGGCTCGTGCTCTTCTATCCCGCGGTGGCGCACCACATCCCGGCCGCAGTGCTGCAGGCCGACCCGCTCGCACCGGAGATGCTCGACTCGCGCAAGACCGAGTTGCGGGAGTTCCTGAAGGGTGCGCTCGCGCCGGGGGCCTGATGACCTCGCCGCTCGCTGTTGGCTCGCTACGCGGGAAACGGGATGAGCGCGCTGAAAGCTGCGCGGAGATTCATTTTTGGGTCGCTACGCGAGATCAGCGCTTGCGAAGGCTCGCGTTGAGGATCTTCTTGCGCAGCCGCAGTGAGATCGGCGTCACTTCGAGCAGCTCGTCGTCGGCGATCCAGCCGAGCGCGGTCTCGATCGAGTGGATGCGCGGCGGCACCAGCACCATCGCTTCGTCTTTGCCGGCGGCGCGGATGTTGGTGAGTTTTTTCGCGCGCGCCGCGTGGACGCTCATGTCGTCGGGCCGGCGGTTCTGGCCGATGATCTGGCCCTCGTAGCAAGGAGTGCCGGGAGCGACGAACAGGTCGCAGCGCTCCTGGATCTTCCACAACGCGTATTGCGTGGTCACGCCCTGCTCGGTGGCCATCACGGCGCCGACGTTGCGTGTCGGGAGCTCGCCGGTGAACGGTTCGTAGCCGCGCACGGTGCGGTGCAGGATGCCTTCGCCGCGCGTGTCGGAGAGGAACTCGCTGCGGTAGCCGAAGAGACCGCGGCTCGGCACCAGGAACTGCAGGATCGTCGTGCCGCTGCGCTGTTCGAGCGACGTCAAGCGACCGCGCCGCTGCGAGAGTTTCTCCATCACGATACCGGCGGCGGTGTCGGGGACTTCGGCGACCACTTCTTCGACCGGCTCGCAGTTCTTGCCGTCGATCTCGCGCGAGATGATCTCGGGGCGTGACACCGCGAACTCGTAGCCCTCGCGTCGCATCGTTTCGACCAGCACGCCGATCTGCATCTCGCCGCGGGCCGCGACTTCGAAGACGTCGGGGCTGTCGGTGTCTTCGATCTTGATCGAGACGTTGCCGAGCACCTCACGGCGCAGCCGTTCGCCGATCTGGCGCGACGTGACGAACTTGCCCTCGCGTCCCGCGAACGGCGAGTTGTTGACCGAGAAGCGCACGCGCACCGTCGGCGGATCGATCGCGATGCGGGGCAGCGCTTCGAGGCAGGACGGCTCGCAGATCGTGTCGCCGACGTCGATCGAGTCGATGCCCGCGATCACGACGAGATCGCCCGCCAGCGCCGATTCGATCTCGCGGCGCTCGAGGCCGTACGCGCCGAACAGCTTGGTGATTCGGAACGACTGCGGCGCGCCCGACTCGGGGATGCGCACCACCGTCGCGCCGCGCCGCAAGCAGCCGCGTTCGACGCGGCCGATCACCAGGCGACCGACGAAGTCGTCGTAGTCGAGCGTGGTGGCTTGGAACTGGAGCGGTCCCTCGGTGTCCACGTCGGGCGGCGGCACGAACTCGAGGATCGCGTCGAGCAGCGGGCGCAGATCGCGGCGCGGCGCGTCGGCCTCGCGGGCCGCGGTGGCGTCCTTGGCCGAGGCGTAGATCACCGGGAAGTCGAGCTGGTCGTCGGTGGCGCCGAGATCGACGAGCAGGTCGAAGACCTCGTTGAGCACTTCGGGAGCGCGTTGCTCGACGCGGTCGATCTTGTTGACGACGAGAATCGGCTTGAGGCCGTGCTCGAGCGCTTTGCGCAGCACGAAACGCGTCTGGGGCATCACGCCTTCGACCGCGCAGGCGAGCAGCAGCACCGCGTCGACCATGCCGAGCACGCGCTCGACCTCGCCGCCGAAGTCGGCGTGGCCGGGGGTGTCGACCAGGTGGATGTGGACGCCCTCGTAGTCGATCGCGGTGTTCTTGGCGTGGATCGTAATGCCGCGTTCGCGCTCGAGATCCTCGCTGTCCATCACGCGCTCGGCTGCCGCGTGCTTGGGCGGCAGCGCACCGGTCTGGCGCAGCAAGCCGTCGAGCAGCGTGGTCTTGCCGTGATCGACGTGCGCGATGATCGCGAGGTTCCGAACTTCTTTGCGCGGAGAGGTCAAATTGCTCATGGCGGGCGCGCAGCCTAGCAAACCGCCCGAGGCCGAGGAGAAAGGGCGAGGAGAAAGGGGACGGTCCTCGTCGAGGACTGGCTTTGGACTGCAGGGACAGGCTTCGTACCCCTGGGAAGCGACAGCGCGTCCCCCACGAGGTCCGTCGGTCCGGGTGTGTCCCTCTAGTCCACAGTCCGTCCTCGGCGAGGACCGTCCCCTTTCTCCTCCTGGTGCGCGACGAAGATTTCTCGGGTGTGTTCGGCGAGGGCTTTGGCGTCGAGGCCTCGGAAGCGCTCCGGGGGAATCGGGTCGAGGACGGTGATGCCGATCGGGTGGCGACCGCGCAGGACGAGCCCCTTCTTGGGCAGGATGTCGCTGGTGCCCGACAGCACGATCGGCAGCAGCGGCAGATTGGTGCGCAGCGCCAGTTCGAAGGCGCCGGTCTTGAACGGCTGGAGCATCCCCGTCTTCGAGCGCGTCCCTTCCGGGAACATCATGATCGACGAGCCCGCGCGCAGCGTCCGCTCACACGCCTCCATCATCTGGCGGATGCTCGTCCGATCGCCGCGTCGCAACGCGATGTAACGGTTCAGCGTCATGTTCCAGCCGATGCACGGCAGCCGGAAGTTCTCGATCTTCGAGACCCACTTGAAGTGTCGGAAGATCCGAAAGAGCACGAGGATGTCGAGCAGCGAGAGATGGTTCGCGACCATCACGTAGGTCGTATCGGGATCGATCTTCTCGCGTCCCTCGATCGTCACCGGCCATTGCGGGTTGACCCACGTGTAGAGCGACGCCCAGAAGCATGTGAAGCGGTGGAGCACCACGAGACGTCGATCGACGAGCACCGTCGCAGCCCAGATCAGCACCGCGAACGGGAACAGCGCAATCGACGACGAGATCAGGAAGCCCCAGAAGACGATCGAAGAGAATTGCTGCCACATCATCGAACGCCAGTCTAGGGCGCGCGGACGAAATCCCGCCATCGGGACGCAGTTCCGTTACCGTCGCGGCCGGGGAGGCGATCCATGCAACCGAACCGCTTCGATATGCCGCTCGAGGAGGCAATTTCTACTCAGCGCGCGGTGCGCCGGCTGAAGCCCGACCCGGTCGAGGATGCGCTGCTGCTGCGCCTCATCGAACTGGCGCTGAAGGCGCCGACCGGTTCGAACGCCCAGAACTGGGAGTTCATCGTAGTCAAGGACGCCGCGGTGAAGGCGCAGCTCGGGCGCCGCAACCGCCAGGCGTGGTCGCTGTACGGCTGGCTCGGCCGGCGCGCCAACCGCGGCAACGCAAAGATGAACCGCCTGCTCGACGCCGTGCAGTGGCAGGCCGAGCACTTCGAAGAAATCCCCGTCGTGGTGGTGGCCTGCCTGCGCGGACCGCGACTGCCGTTCCCGAACGCGGCGGCGACCAGCTACTACGGTTCCATTTTCCCGTCGGTGCAGAACCTGTTGCTCGCGGCGCGCGCCGTCGGACTCGGCGCGGCGCTGATCACGCTGCCGCTCTGGAGCACGTTCTCGGCACGGCGCATCCTCGGGCTGCCCTGGAACGTGACGCCATGCGCGGTGATCCCGATCGGCTGGCCGGTGGGGAAGTACGGGCCGACGACGCGGCGCCCGGTGGGCGACGTCGTCTCGCTCGACCGCTTCGGCAATCGGCCGTGGCAGGGAAGGGCAGCGTCGGAGATCTAGCGCATCAATTCGCACCACGGCCGAGGACGGCCGCGCGCTAGCGCTTGTCAGTCCAGCCCAGTGCGGATTCCACCGCGTGGAAGACGTAGCTCTGTTCCTGCACACCATGGAACAGCGCTGCAGCCGGCCCCGTCGCGTAGATCGGCACGTCTTCGCCGGCGTGCGTGTCGTTGCGCGCGGGAACCGTCGACTCCTGCAGATAGTCGGGCTGGCGCACTTCGGCGTCGCTGAGCTTCGGGCGGCCTTTGCGAATCCCCGCGTAGCCGGTCGGATTGTGGGGGTACTGCTTTGCGCCCTCGGGCTGCTCGCGCGAGCGACCGGTGTAGCCAGGCCCATTCGCGTACGAGAGCGTCGTGAACGGAAGCCCGAGCATGTCTTTCAGCGGCGTCAGTTCCGGGGCGCCATGGGCGTCGTTGCCGCGCGCGAGTCCGAGGATGTCGTTACCGCGCGTCGGGTAACCGGCCATCGTCAGCACGTGGCTGTGATCGGCGGTGACGACGATCAGCGTCTCGCGCGCCTTCACCAGCGACACG
Organism: Deltaproteobacteria bacterium; assembly: GCA_031362725.1. Classification (GTDB taxonomy): domain Bacteria; phylum Myxococcota_A; class UBA9160; order UBA9160; family PR03; genus PR03. Next base: position 6,657 of record JANLTC010000019.1, read on the forward strand.
GCGGTGCGCACCGCATTCGAGAGTTCCACGGTTTCGCCGAGTGCGCGAAAGGCGTTGCCGAAGTGGTGGGCATGGTCGATGCGCCCGCCTTCGACGATCAGCAGGTAGCCGCGCGGGTTGCGCGCCAGCAACTCGATCGCCTTCGCAGTCATCTCCGAAAGCGACGGCTCGCCGGCTTTGTCCCGGCCGCGTTCGTACTCGAAGTGCAGGTGCGAAGGTTCGAAGAGGCCGAGCACGGGACCCACCGTATTGGGGCCGATCTCCGCGAACTGCGCGCGGTTCCAGACCCACGATCCCTGCGGATGGTGCCCGCGCCACGCGGCGATCAGATCGCGATCATCCGTGCGCGCACCAGTCTCTTCGGGGTACTCCGGATCGTGGGCCCGCTTCGGCAGGAACTGCGCGCGGCCGCCGCCGAGCACCACCTCGATGCCGTCGCCGATCTCGAACTCGACGAGTTGGCGCGCGATGTCGGGGAACCCCGCTTCGCGCGCGTCGGCCGGCAGCATCGAGTCGTCTTCCCAATCTCGGTGCGGCGCATGTGCGTAGCAGGACGCCGGCGTCGCATGCGTGACGCGCGTCGTGGTGACGATTCCGGTCGAGAGCCCGCGCGCTTCGGCGTCTTCGATGAGCGTTCGCGCGCGGCTGTGTTCGACGCTCGTGTAGTCGCCCGGCACGCTGTGTTCATCGAGACCGATGACGTCGGCGTTCGTCTTCACGCCGGTCATCATCGCCGTCATCGTCGCGGCCGACTCGGAAACCTGTGCGTTGACGCTGTAGGTCTTCGAGAGTGCGAGGTACGGGAAGCTCTCGAACGCCAGCTCGCTCTCCTCGCCCAGCTTGCCATGACGCTGGCCGTCGAAGATACGCGCGGCGGTGATCGTGGACATGCCCATGCCGTCGCCGACGAAGACGATCACGTTCTTCGCCCTCTGCTTGGCATCCGGCGAGAGTGCGCGCGCTCGTTCGACGGCCGCCCGACCCGCGCTACGCCAGCCATTTTCTTCCTCGCCGAACGCCGGACGCGTCGCCACGAAGGCTGCCGCGACGCAAGCGACCCCGCACAGCGACACCGAGCCGGCACGAGACGCACGCGACATCGGACCCTCCCGAATTCGCCGAACCATACCCTGCGCCGACGCATGCCGATGCCCCCTCGACGCGAATCGCATAGGCTCGTTCGGTGAACGCGATTCGTCATCGTTCTTGGCTTGCCGCTGCAGCGACGCTCGTGGGTTGCGGCGCGCAGCCGGACGCCGGGCGGATGCGCCCCGAGTCGGTGCGCACCACGGCGTTTCCGCAGCGGGATGCGCAGGTGCACGGCATGCGCGTTCGCTACATCGACGTCGGTCCAACCGCGGCACCGACCGATGGCGCGCCCGCGCTGCTGCTGATCCCGGGCCATACCTCGCGCATCGAGGAATACGAAGGACTGGTGCCGATCCTCGCGCGTCGCCATCGCGTCGTCGTGCTCGACTATCCCGGCAGCGGCTATGCGGAGAAGCCGGATCGCGAGTACACGCTCGCGCTCTACGAAGACGTCAGCACGGGCCTGCTCGACGCGCTCGGCATCGATCACGCGCATCTCGCCGGCGGCAGTCTCGGCGGCAACCTGGTGCTGCGGCTCGGTCACCGCTACCCGCAACGCTTCGAGCGTCTGGCGCCGTGGGCGCCGGGCAGCGCCTGGAACGCGAACGCGCGAGTCGGGCGCGTGCTGCGGGCGATTCGCGGCTACCCGCTGTTCTGGCCGATCGTCTTCATCCAGTCGCGCTACTGGTACGGACCCGCGTGGCCAGGTCGCAGCGCGGCGCTGGCCGACACCTTTGCGTACTACCGCGAAGTGATGGGCCCGGGCTTCGTCCGGATGTATTTCGAGATGGCGGCGGATCAGGTCGAGCGCACGCTCTTCGAGATCGCACCACAGATCCGTCAGCCCGTTTGGCTGGGTTGGGGAGACGAGGATCACGGCGCCAACATGGGCGCTGGCGTCGCCAAGCTCGCGAAGCTGCTGCCGCGCTGCGAGCTGCAAGTCTTTCCCGGCGCGCGACACTCGCTCGCCGCTGAGGTGCCGGACGCGCTCGCATCCGCGATCGACGCGTTCCTCACGCGACCGGCGGATCAGCTCCCCGGCGATCTCCGCTAGCAGGCTGCTAGGGTGGGGCCGATGCGGGAGTGGGCCTTTCGGCTGTTCGCGATCGTCTTCTCGCTCGCTCTCCTCGAGGGAGCGCTGCGCGTGCTCGACCAGCCGCGCTACGACACCTGTTGGGTGTCGGGCAACGAGTTCTGGCGCGAAGATCCCGTGCTCGGTTTCGCCTACGAACCGGGCGGCGCCGTCGCGGGCGGCATCGTCAACGAGATCGGTTTGCGCGGGCCGGTGCCTCCGCTCGCGAAGCCAGCCGGCACGCGGCGCATCCTCTACGTGGGCGACTCGACCGCGTTCGGCTTCGGCGTCCCCGACGACGAGGCGTTCTGGTCGCTGGCGACGCGCGAGGTCGGGGCGCGGCACCCCGAACAGATCTTCGAGCCACTGGTCGCCGCGGCGCCCGGTTACAGCTCGTACCAATCCCGCATCCTGGTCGATCGGCTGTTGCCTTACGCGCCCGACTGGGTGGTCTTCTATGTCGGCGCCCACAACGACGAGCGACGGCGCTCCTACTACGAAGACGCCGCGATTCCCGCGCGCGCTGCCCGGCGGAAGGCGACGTGGCACAGGCTACGAACGCTGCAGGCAGGCGAGTTCCTGATCGACCGACTCGGTCGCTGGGTCTCGAAGCAGGTGCATGTGCCGAACACGTTCCGTCGCGTCCCGCCCGAGGCTTTCGATGCGAACATGACCGCGATGATCGCCGCGGTGCGCGCTGCGGGTGCGCGTCCGCTGATCCTCGTGCCGCCGCTCTCGGATTCGCTCGTGAAGCGTTACCCCGGAACGCCGGCCTACCACGACATCCTGAGGCGGGTCGCCGCCGTGCAGAACGTACCGAGCGTGGAGCTACAGCCCGTCTTTACCGAGCAGGAGCAGACCGCGGTCTACCGGACCGGTGACGACGTTCATCCGAGTCCGCTCGGTCAACGCCTGATCGCCCACGCAATTGCGCGCGCGATCGAGGCCGTCGAAAGCACGAAGCAGTAACCGGAGCGAGGTCCCGCGTAGCGAGCCAAC
>JANLTC010000026.1:0-1661 GCA_031362725.1 Deltaproteobacteria bacterium
TCCTGATAGAAGCCTTCGACCGCCTCGCGCACATCACTCGGACGCGCGAGCCAGATCTTGAGATTGCAGCCGGTGATCGCGCGCAGATGATCGAGCGACACGACATCGAGCGGATCGCCGACGGCGATGTCAAGGCCTTCCTCAGTGCGCCGCAGCGCCAGCACCATCGCCTGGCGCGCGAGTTGTTCGGGCACGAGTCCGATCGCCTCGGGCTCAGCCTGGGCCAGCGCCTCGGCGTCGGCGACCGGCAGCGAGAATTGTTCGCCCAACAGGTCGACGACTTCCTTCTCGTTGAGCAAGCCCAGGCGCACGAGTGTCTGCCCGAGCCGTTCGCGCGGGTCCTGCCGCTGCCCGAGCGCATGCTGGAGCTGATCGGCGGTCAGCCGCCCGCGGTCGACGAGCAACTCGCCGAAGCGCCGTGTCGAGAGCCGGAACGACAGGCTCATGGCGTGACCCCGGCTTCGCGCACCGGTGTCGCGCGGTAGTAGCGCTTCTGGAGTGCGGAGCGTTTCTCGATGTCGTCAAAGTAGGCGTAGGCGGTTTCGAAGGTCACCGTGCCCCGCTCGACCAGTTCCGCCAGCGAATCGTTGATCGAGATCATGTCGTCCCGCACGCCGGTCGCGATCACGTTCGAGATCATGTGGATCTTGTCCTCGCGGATCAGGTTCTGGATCGCGGGGTTCACGAACATGATCTCGCGCGCCGCCACGCGCCCTTCGCCGCTCGCGCGCGGCAGCAGCACCTGCGACACGACGGCGCGCAACGTGAGCGACATCTGTGCCCGGATCTGCGGCTGCTGGCTTGCTGGGAACGCGTCGATGATGCGGGTCACCGTCTGGGCTGCCGACTGGGTCGCCATCGTCGAGATCACGAGGTTGCCGGTCTCTGCCGCCGTGAGCGCGATCGCCATGCTCGACAGATCGCGCATCTCGCCGACGAAGATCACATGCGGAAGCTGGCGCAGGGCACCTTTAAGCCCGCGGGCATAGCTGCGCGTGTCGACGCCGACCTCGCGCTGATCGAACACCGCTTTTTTGGCCTCGAACACGAACTCGATCGGGTCCTCGATCGTGACCACGTGGCGGCGCGGCTCGGTTTGATTCAACTGCTCGAGCAGTGCTGCGATGGTGGTGGACTTGCCTGCGCCGGTGGGGCCGGTGACGAGCACGAGGCCGCGCGTGAGCGCCAGGATCCGGCTCGCGACATGCGGGGCGAGGCCGATCTCCGCGGGAAGCGGAATCCGCAGCGGCACGATCCGGATCGCGGCACCCCAAAACCCTTGCTGAATGAACAGGTTGATGCGGAAGTGGGCGATCTGTTCGGCGTGATAACGGGTGTCGAGCTCGAGGTCACGCTCGAAGCGCTCGAGCAGCGCCGGGGTGAGAAAGCTCTCACCGATGCGCCGCGTATCGGCGCCCGAGAGCACCGCGGAGTCCGGCAGCGGCTGCAGCTTGCCCGCGATCGTGACCAGCACCGGCTGGCCGGCGGTCAGGATGAGATCCGACGCGCCGAGTTCCACGGCACGTCGCAAGATCCAGTCGCGATCAAAGGGAACGGTCATGCTCCGGAGTCGGGGTAAAGGTTCCGCTGCCCCGGAGTTATCGACCGCGCCGAGGGTGTTTCTTCATGCGGATTCGGGGCGACGGGGAGCCGGACACCGG
>JANLTC010000089.1:0-3845 GCA_031362725.1 Deltaproteobacteria bacterium
GACGATCTGGCCCTGGTGCGCGGCGACCTCGAAGGTGTTGCCGCCGACATGGGGCGTCGCGATCACGTTCGGGAACGCGAGCAGCGCGTGATCGGACCCGGGGGGTTCGATGTCGAAGACGTCGAGCGCCGCGCCGCCGAGTTGGCCGCTCGCGAGCGCCGCGGCGAGCGCATGCTCGTCCACGAGCGCTGCGCGCGCGGTGTTCACCAGCAGCGCGCCGCGCTTCATGCGCGCGATCGCCGCGGCGCCGACGATCCCCCGCGTGGCGTCTGCGATCGGTGCGTGCAGCGTCACGACGTCGCTCGTCGCGAGTAGCTCCTCCCATTCCATCCACTCCGCGTCGGCGAGCGCCGCGCGCTCGCGCGACACGAACGGATCGTGCACGACGACGCGCGCGCCGAAGCCGCGCACGCGCTTCGCGACGCCGTGGCCGACCGCCCCGAGGCCCAGCAACCCGACCGTCTTGCCCCCCAACTCACGTCCGCGCAGCTGCGAGAACGCCTGGCCCATGCGGCCGAGATCGCCGGCTTCGATGCCGGGCTGACGCAGGAAGGCGCCGGCGGCGGGAAGGTGTCGAAGCAGCATCAGCACGTACGCGACGGTCAAGTCGGCGACCGCGTCGGCGTTGCGTCCGGGCGCGTAGAGCACCGGGATTCCGTGTGCGGTGCAGGCGTCGATGTCGACATTCACGGCGTCGCCGCGACACGCGGCGACGACACGCAATGCCGGCAGTTTTGCGAGCGCAGCGGCGTCGAGCACGTCGACCTCGGTGAGGAAGACTTCGACGCCTTCGAGCGCCTCGACCAGTGCGGATCCAGCGAGCAGCCGCATCGCCTCGCGGAAACTCGCGTGCTCGAGCGGGCCGAGCGCGCGCAGCGCGGCGAGCGATGCGGCGTCGAGATCCGCGGTGGCGAGGATGCGCGGCTGTACGGCGAAACCCGCCGCGACACCGCCGCCCGCGCGTGCGCGCAGAAGTTCCGGCAGCAGCAACTCGCTGATCGGCGCGTCGGACGGGGCGCGCGCGGCGGCGTGACGCTGCCAGACCCCATAGATGCGCTCGTAGGTAGCGGCGCGTTCCGCGTCGGGAAGCGCGCCATGGTGCGGCGGAACGACGCTGCGCACGGCCGCTTCGAGCGCGGGCCAGACGCCGGCCGCGACGCCGGCGCAGAGCGCCGCGCCGAGCGCACTCGATTCGGCTGACGGCCCGACGCGCAGCGGCGTTGCGAGCACATCGGCCAGTACACCGAGCCAGGTGGGGCTGCTGCTGAGACCGCCGCCGGCGCACACCGCACGCGGTGCCACTCCCGCAACCTGCGCGGCATATCCGAGATTGGCGCGCAGCGAGAACGCCGCACCCTCGATCGCCGCGCGGGCGGCATGACGACGCCGTTCGGGATCGTCCGCCTGCACGAGCGGAGAGAACGAGAGGCTCGCAATGGGAATTCCCATCGTGCGCGGATCCGAGACTGGCGCCCCGAGCGTTGCGAGCATGCCCGTCGCGCCGACCGGCGAGCAGGCGGCTTCGGCGAGCAGCCGCGTGCACGGCTGCGCGGCGTCGGCGAAGAGCAACGCGGCAGCCCAGTCGAGCGCCTCGCCGAGGGGGCCGGCGTTGCTCTCGACGAGCCAGCGTCCGGGAATCAGATGACACTCGGTCCACGCACGCGCATCGGGGTCGATGACGGCGTGATCGCAAACCAGTTGCACGGGCGCGCTGGTGCCGGCGACGAGCCCCACGGCGCCGACGAAGGTCGCACCAATTCCAAGCAGACCGCATTGCGTGTCGGCACCACCGACGGCGACCGCGATCCCTCGGCGCAAACCCAGGTCGCTCGCAGCATCGTCGCGAAGCGGACCGAGATTCGAGCCGGCCGGCCGGATCGGCGGCAGCACGCTGCCACGCATGCCGGACGCCTCGACTAGGTCTTGGGCCCAGGTACACGACGCGATGTCGAGCAGGCCCGTCGTGCTCGCCTGCGATGGATCGGTCGCCGCGGCGCCGGTCATCCGCCACGCGATCCAGTCGGAGAGCGCAAGTGCGTGGGAAGCGCGTGATGCGAGATCGGGGTGCTCGCGCGCGAGCCACTGCAGTCGTGACGCGAGCGCGATCGGTGTCGGCCAGTGTCCGGTACGCGCGTGGAGTGCGGCGCCCGCGCGTGCCAGTTCGAACGCGACGCCGCTGGCGCGGCCGTCGCGATTTGGCGCCGCGAAGAGCGCATTCCCCCGAGCGTCCAGCACCACGCTCGCGAAGCGCATCGCCGAGGCCGCCACGCCGACGACGTCGGTGCCGGCGATCCCGGCGCGTGCCAGTGCTTCGCGGGTGGCCTCGCAGAGCAGACGCCACGTCAGTTCGAGGTCGAGGTCGATGCCCAGTCCGCCGGTGCCGGGCGCCGCGCGGTGCGACCAGCGCCGCCGGGCGGTGGCGAGCGGCCCGCGCTCGGTGTCGAGCAGCAGCGCACGCACCGTGCCGCCGCCCGCGTCGAGGCCGAGCAGCACCGGACTCATGCGGCGGCCGGCGGAGTCGGATCGAAGCGCACCGGCAGCGCTTTCGGGGAGCGGAAGATCAGCCCGGTGATGGCGGCGTCCTTCGCTTCCGGGTCGAGGCGCAGGTTCGGCAGTCGCTCGAAGAGCACTTGCAGCAGCACGCGCGTCTCCATCCGCGCGAGGTGCATGCCGAGGCAGACGTGCGGGCCGAGCGCGAACGCGATGTGCGGCTTCTGTTCTCGAAACACATCGAAGCGTTCTGGTGCAGTCCAGCGCGACGGATCGCGATTCGCGGCGCCGAGGTTCACGCTCACCGGCGCTCCGGCCGGGATTGCGACGCCTGCGATCTCGGTGTCGCGCGTCGCCGTGCGCAAGATCGACAACAGCGGCGGCTCCCAGCGCAGGCCTTCTTCGATCGCCTGCGCAATCAGCGCTGGATCGCGTCGCACCGCATCGAGCTGGTCGGGATTGCTGAGCAGGCCTTGGAGCAGATTGCTCGACGAGCGATAGGTCGTCTCGGCGCCAGCCGGCGCCAGTAGACACAAGAAACCGTAGATCTCTTCATCGGAGAGTCGCGTGCCGTCGAGTTCGGCGTGCGCGAGGACGCTGATCAGATCATCGCCCGGCTGCTCGCGTCGCGCAGCGACCACCGGAGCGAAGAGCGCGCGCAGTTCGCGGGCGGCGCGGATCGCGCCGTCGAAGTCGATCCCGATGCTGATCAGTTCGACCGCGAGGCGGTGGAAGGCCGGATAGTCGGACTCCGGAAGTCCGATCATCGCGGCGACGACGTGGACCGGGAACGGGAACGTCAGCTCGCGGACGAGGTCGGCGTAGCCTTGCCCGCAGAAGCGATCGATGTGCGCGTTCACGATCGGGCGGACGAGTTCGCCTTCCCAGCGGTCGATCGCGCGGCGCGTGAAGGCGCGCGAGATCAAAGCGCGATGGCGGAGGTGTTCGGCGCCGTCCATCGCGAGGATGGTGGGACCCATCACCAGCCCCATGGTCTGCTTGTAGCCGGCCGACGAGAATCGCGCGGCGTCGCGAAGCACTTCGAAGACGCCGTCGAAGGTGAGCACCGTGTAGATCTCGGGCGCGGTCATCATGTTGCCCGCCGGAATCTTCACGTCGCCCATGATCGCCTTGAGATTCAGCCGGTGGACGGGCGCGAACGCGCGCATTGCGGCGAGCCCCGGATAGGGATCGATCACCGCGCCCATGCCCTGCGCGCGGTTGAACTTCTCGAACGGATCGGTCTCGTCGCGCGCTTCGGCGTAGGCCTTTCGCAGTGTACGGACGTCGCTTTCGAGCATCGGGATCGACTTCGACGGCGCGATCCGCGCCGCCCGCGAACTGCGCGCGCTCTT
>JANLTC010000181.1:0-2491 GCA_031362725.1 Deltaproteobacteria bacterium
TACGCCGCGCTGGTGCTGTTCGGCACGCGCTTCATGCCCTTCGGTCTGCTGGTCGGGCGAACGTTGGGCGGGGAGCCCGGGCGGGTCGGCTACGACCTCGTCGTCCACCTCGTCGCCTTCGTCGCGGTCGCGCTGCTGGCCTCGTATCTTTCGGAGCGGCTGCGCGCGCAGGGCGACGAGCTCGCCGAGCGGCGCGGCGCGGTCGCGCGCCTGCAGGCCTTGAACGAGAACATCATCGAGTCGATCAGCAGCGGGCTGATCACGACCGACCTGCGCGGCCGGATCCACTTCATGAACCGCGGCGCGGCCGAGATCCTGGGCCACGCCTCGGCTTCCGCCAGCGGCCAGGCGATCGACGAGTTCTTCGGCCTGGACGGCGGCTTCCTGCAGGAGACGCGGCGCATCCTGCTCGCCAAGCGCCGCTTCCGCTTCGAGCGCTGGTTCGACACGGGCGACGGCCGCAAGATCTTCCTCGGGATCGCGGTATCGACCCTGCACGACCGGGTCGGGCAGCCGCTCGGGCTGATCCTGATCTTCCAGGACTTGACCGAGATCCACGCCATGGAAGAAGAGCTGCGCCTGAAGGACCGCATGGCGGCTCTGGGCGAGATGGCGGCGCGCATGGCGCACGAGCTGCGCAATCCGCTCGCGGCCATGAGCGGCGCGGTGCAGTACCTGAAGGGCTCGCTGCGCGCCTCGGGCGAGACCCTCGAGCTGATGGACATCATCTTGCGCGAGTCGCAGCGCCTGGATCAGGCCATCCGCGACTTCCTCGAGTTCGCGCGTCCCGGGCGCTTCACGCCCGAGCGCTGCGATCTGGTGCGCGTGATCGGCGAGAACTTGAAGCTCTTACGCAAGAGCCGCGAGCTGTCGCCGCGCCACGAGGTCGAGACGACGTTTTCGGCCTCCGAGATCTGGTGCGAGGTCGATCCGAACCGCATCCGCCAGGTCTTTTGGAATCTCGCGACCAACGCGCTCAAGGCGATGCCGGAGGGCGGGCGCCTGAGCGTCGAAGCGCGCTGCGACGACGCCGGCTCGGAGCTCGAGATCTGCTTCGCCGACGAAGGGATCGGGATGGATGCGCGCGAGGTCGAGGGCTACTTCCAGCCGTTTCGCAGCTCGTTCACGCAGGGCACGGGCCTGGGCGCGGCGATCGTGTACCGCATCGTCCAGGAGCACAACGGCCGGATTCACGTCGACAGCTCACCGGGCCGCGGGACGCGCGTCCGGATCGCGATCCCGCGCTGGTGCGGGGGATCGGGCACGGCGGAGCCAATGGTCTTGCAGCAGGCGCACGGAGGATCGACGTGTTGAACAACCGGATTCTGGTGGTCGAGGACGAGCAGAGCATGCGCGATCTGATGGCGCTCATGCTGCGCAAGGAAGGCTACCAGGTCGAAACCGTCGAGTCCGCCCTGCGCGCCAAGGAGCGCCTCGACCGCAACGAAGTCTACGATCTCGCGATCAGCGACATCTCGATGCCCGGCATGAGCGGGCTCGACCTGCTGCGCGTGTTCCGCAGCGCCTCGCCCGAGACGGCGGTCATCCTGATGACGGCCTACGGCTCGAAGGAGACCGCGATCGAGGCGCTCAACGAAGGCGCCGCCTACTACGTCGAGAAGCCCTTCGACCTGGACGAGATCAAGGTCGTGGTGCGCAAGACGCTCGAGCAGAAAGCGATAGCGAGCGAGAATGCCGACCTGCGCGTCCAGAACCGCGACCTGCACGCCCAGCTGCAAAGCCGCTACAGCTTCGAGGGGTTGATCGGGCGCAGCGCCAAGATGCGCGCGATCTTCCAGCTCGTCGAGCGCGTCGCGGCGACCGGCAGCACGATCATGATCTCGGGCGAGTCCGGCACCGGCAAGGAGCTGATCGCGCGCGCGATCCACTACAACTCCGGCAAGGGCGAGCAGCCGTTCGTCTCGATCAACTGCGGGGCGCTCCCGGACGAGCTGCTCGAAAGCGAGCTGTTCGGTCATATGCGCGGCTCGTTCACGGGTGCGACCGGGACCAAGAAGGGGCTGTTCGAGGTCGCGAGCTCCGGAACGATCTTCCTCGACGAGATCGGCGAGACCTCGACCGCGATGCAGATCAAGCTGCTGCGCGTCCTGCAAGAGCGCAAGATCCGGCGCGTCGGCGGGACCGAGGAGATTGCCGTGGACGTGCGCGTCATCACGGCGACCAACCAGGACCTCGAGGTCATGGTGCGCGAGAAGCGCTTCCGCGAGGACCTTTTCTACCGCATCAACGTGATCCCGATCCGCATGCCCGCTCTGCGCGAAAAGCCCGAGGACATCCGCTCGCTGGCGGAGCACTTCCTGGCCAAGTACAGCACGATCATGGGCAAGACGACGCGCGGGATCTCCGAGGCGGCGCTGGAATGTCTCGAGGCGTACCAGTGGCCCGGAAACGTGCGCGAGCTCGAGAACGTCGTCGAGCGCGCGGTCGCGCTCGAATCGGGTGACGTGGTGCAGGTCGATTCGCTCCCGCG
>JANLTC010000101.1:0-8833 GCA_031362725.1 Deltaproteobacteria bacterium
GTCGTGGCGGATCTCTCTGCGCGCGGGCTGCACGCGCAGGATGAGTCGAGCAGCGGAAGCGTTTTGCCCATTCGTGCTCCCGAGCGATTGTTCGCTGCGGGTGCGTTGCGGGCTACGTTGGCGCGCGCGATGTGCGGACGATTCTTTCTCTCGAAATCGGGCGCGGAGATCGCGCGCCACTTCGATCTCGGCGACGAGCCCGTGCTCGCCCCGCGCTACAACATCGCGCCGAGCCAGAGCATCCCGGTCGTACGTGCAAACGATCCGAGCGACGGCGCGCGCGTCCTCGAGATGCGCAAGTGGGGCTTCGTGCCGCGCTTCGCCAAGGCACTGCGCGGGGGCCGACGGCCGATCAACGCGCGCGCCGAGACGGTTGCGACGAGCCCGCTGTTCCGAGGCGCGTTCGCGCGCCAGCGCGGTCTCGTTCCGGCGAGTGGATTCTACGAATGGCAGCACCGCGGCCGCAGCGCGCGTCCCTTCGCCTTGCAGGTTCGCGGCGGTGAACTCTTCGCGATGGCGGCGCTCTTCGACCGCTGCGAAGCGGACGAGGAAACGCAGGATTCCTGCGCAATCGTGACGACCGAAGCAAACGAGCGCGTGGCCATCGTCCATGGCCGCATGCCCGCGATCCTCGCGCCCGCCGACTACGCGCTCTGGCTCGATCCTGGCGTGCGCGAGCCGGAGCGTCTGCTGCCGTTGCTGCGCCCGTGTCCCGCGGCGTGGATCGAGGCGCACCCGGTCGAGCGTCGCGTAAACGACGTCCGCTGCGACGATTCGCGGTTGATCGAGGCGGAGCGCGACTTGTTCGCACCCGCGAATGGAGAGGCAACATGAAGCGCGTCATCGTGGTGGCGGCGGGGATCGCGGTGGTCGTGGCGCTGCTCTATTCGGCGACGCTCGCGGGTGCCGAGACCGAGTGCGAGGTCTGCGTGCGCTACGAGGGACGCGAGGGCTGTCGTAGCGCGACCGGCAGCAGTCGCGACGCGGCGGAGCAGGCGGCGATCATGACGGCGTGTGCGTTGGTCTCGAACGGTGTCACCGCGACGATCGCGTGCCAGAGCCTCGAGCCAACAAAGCTCGCGTGCCGGGCACGCTAGATCAGGCGTCGCCCGACAACACCTCGAGTTCGCGGCGTCCGGTCTCGGGCAGGAGCAGCAAGCAGAACGCGGCGATCCCAACCACCAGCGCAAGCCTGCTGATCACACGCGGCAGATCGACGTCATCGCCCATGCCGCCGCTGACCAGTGCGAGACCGCCGATCCAGCCGAAGCTGCGGACCAGCGTGAGCAGTCCCGAAGAGGCGCCGCGCTGCGAGGTCGGGAAGAGCTCGGCCGAGAACGCGCTGATCACGACGTCGGCGGCGTTGCTCGTGAACACGATCCCTGCGAACGACGCTGGCAGCAACCAGCCCGGCCCCTGGTAGAACGCAATCGCTGCGACCGGGTAGAGCGCCAGTGCCACGAAGCCGACCACGCGCCGCCCATAGCGGTCGCCGAGGTTGCCAGCGGCGACGTTTCCCACCACGCCGACGCCGCCGGCGGTGAGCAGCAAGATCGAATACTGCCACGGCTCCCAGCCGTGCACGGTCTGCAGGAAGTAGGAGGAAAACGCGAACACCGAGATCGCGCCGAGCGCCAGCAACAGCCCGGCGAAGCCAACCCCGAGTGCGCGCCCGGGATGCGCACGCAGCAGTGCCACGAGCGGTTGCGCCCAGCCGAGCAGTCCGCCCACCACGGGCGTCTCGCGTTCCTGTGCCTGGTGCTCGGCGAAGCGGGCCGTCTCGCGCAGCGAGCGACGAAACCGCGGCAGCGCCAGCAGCGGCACGGCGCCGATCGCGTAGAGTGCGCGCCATCCGAATGGCAGCAGATCGACGAACGCGAACAGCAACGCGCCGAGACCGTGCCCAAACGCGGCGAGCGCACCCAGGATCCCGAGGCCCCAGCCGCGATGTTCCGCCGGAAGCTCCTCGGCCAGCATCACCACACCGACGCCAGCAGCCGTGAGCATGAACCCGCGCGTCGCCATCTGGATCAGCACGAACGCGAGCGGAGTCTGGGCCAGCGCCGTCGCCAGCGTGCCCACGCTCATGCCGACCAGCGAGAGCAGGAACATCGGACGCCGTCCGACGCGATCGGCGAACGGCAACAGCGCGAACGCGAAGAAGCCGCCGAATCGCACGCCGGCGAGGTAGGTGCCCATCTGTTTCTCGCCGATCTGTAGATCCTCGCTGATGTGTTTCAGCGCCGAGGTCAGTAGCGAGAGGTCGTAGGCTTCGAAGAACGATCCCAGCACGACGAGGCCGAGCATGCTCATCTCGGCTGGCGGCAGCGCCGGCGCGCGGCCCAGCCAGATCGGGATCCACCAGGGGTTGCGACGCCGTAGCGCGTCGCTGGGCGCAGCAGCGGTCGCGCCGGAATCGAGCGGGGGAGGGGAGGTCACGCGCGGCCGAGGCTAGCGGCCGCGATGCGCGATGCGACGGCGCGCGACGCGACCGTGAAGCTCGGCAGAATCCCTTTGGAAAGCTCGACGCCGCCCGGTAGGCTGGGGCGCCCGGAGTCGTGCGACCGCTCCGCGCAGGGGAGCCGCGGGTGCACAACGACGACGAGATGCAGTGGGCCTCTGCGCTCTCCGAGGAGCCCGATGCGGAGGCGGCAGCCGACGCCGTCGTGGCATCGGTGCGGGGCCAGCTCCGCGAACGGGCGCCCGACCTCGCGTTCCTGTTCTGCTCGGATGCCTACGGGCCCGCCTACGACCGCCTCGCCGCACGCGTTCGAGAGAATCTGCCGGGCGCGCTGCTCGTCGGGTGCAGCGCGCGCAGCGTGATCGGTGCGGGGCGCGAGATCGAAGGGCGCGCGGCACTGTCGCTCACCGTCGCGCACCTGCCCGGAGTCGCGTTGCGTCCGATGCGCGTGGCCGGCGACGGGTTCCCGCGTGGCACCGACTCGTGGCGCGAGCATTTCGACCTCGCCGCGTCTCCGGACCCGCACTTCGTGCTACTCGCCGATCCGTTCAGCGGTGATGCCGAGTCGCTGGTGCGACAGCTCGACGCCGACTTTCCCGACAGCACGCTGATTGGCGGTCTCGCCAGCGGTGCGGAACGCGCCGGTGAGAACGCGCTCTTTCTCGGTGATCGCGTCCACGGCGACGGGCTGGTCGGCGTTGCTCTGCAGGGCAATGTGCGTGTCGATAGCGTCGTCGCGCAGGGGTGTCGCCCGATCGGCCATCCCCTGTTCGTGACGCGTGTTCGCGATCATCACGTACTCGTCGAAGTCGACGGAAGGCCGCCCGTGGAGGTGATCCGAGAGCTCTTCGAGCACGCCGACGCGCGCGACCGCGGGCTGTTGCAGTCGGCGCTATCGATCGGCATCGAGATGCGCGCGGACCTCTCTGAATACAGGCGCGGCGACTTCCTGATCCGCAATGTCGTGGGTGCCGATCCGCACACCGGTGCGCTGACGATCGGGGCGCCGCTGCACGAAGGCATGGTCGTGCAGTTCCACCTGCGCGACGCCCAGACGTCGACGGAAGACCTGGAGGAGCGGCTCGCGCGCTATCAAATCGAGCGCGGCGCAATGGGACCTCCGCACGGCGCGCTGCTCTTCTCCTGCCTCGGTCGAGGCGCGTGGCTCTACGGGGTTCCCGATCACGATAGCGACGCGTTCCGGCGTCACGTTGGCGCCGTGCCGCTCGGCGGTTTCTTCTGCAACGGCGAGATCGGGCCGGTGGAGCAGCGCGCCTTCCTTCATGGCTTTACCAGCGCTTTTGGCATCTTTCGCCCGCGAATCGCATGAGCGTCTCCTGGCTCCCGAGCCGGATCAGCTCGACGACCTTCCCCTGTCTCCTCCAAAGCTGGTGCTGAGGCGCGATGCGCTTTGGAGGAGGTCGCCGTCGAGTTCGGTGAGATCGCCGAGGCGCGCGACCAGGCTGTGGGCGCGCAATTGCGACTTGGCCATCTGCACGGCGACTTCGGGTTTGGCGGCGATTCGCTGCGCCCACGCATCGACCGTCGCGTCGAGTTCCGCGATCGGCACGGCGCGGTGGACGGCGCCCCAAGACGCGGCCGTGCGGGCGTCGAAGCGGTCGCAGAGCAGGATCGCTTCACGGGCGCGCGCGGCGCCGAGTTCGTGGACGAGTCGTGCGGTCGCGCCCCAGGTGAGCGGGATCCCGAGGTCGACTTCCGGGACGTGGAAGATCGTGTCGTCGGCGGCGATCCGGAAGTCGCACGCCAGCGCGAGCGCAACCCCACCTCCGATCGCGTGGCCATGGACGCGCGCAATCGTCACGACGTCGGCGTCCTCGATCGCGCGACAGGCGCGCAAGCCGACCTGCGCAGCGTGGCGACGCTGGCGTTCCGTGGCGCCCGAGTTTGCGCGCAGTACTTCGCTGCCCGGCGGGTCGCGGCGATCCGCGCCCGCGCAGAACGAGACGCCGCGACCGCCGAGCACGACGACGCGCGTCGCGAAGTCGCGCTGCAGCGACGTGTAGAGCGCCGCGATTTCCTCGAGCGCGGTCGTGTCGAGCGCATTGCGGCGCTCGGGACGGTTCAGCCAGACCCGCAAGATCGCGCCGTCGCGTTCGAGTTCGAGTCTCGTCTCGCTCATCGCTTCTCCTCCTCGTCGAGCCAGGTCTCGATGCGTTCGCGATCCGCGTCGAGAACGGGCGCCGCCGACCGCGTCGTCGGGTCGGCGAAGGCGGGCGACTTGATCGGATTGCCGGCGACCGGAAACGCCGCACCGAGCGCCGGATCGTCCACGCCCACCACCATGTTGCGCGCCCGCACCTGTGGATGCGCGAGCACCTCTGCGACGTTCTGCAGTGGCCCGCAGGGAACTCCGGCGGCTTCGAGTTGGGCGATCCACTCCGCGGACGGGCGCTCGCGCAGTCGTGCGGACAGCGCCTCGTGTAGCGAATCGACATGCGCGCAGCGCGACTCGTTGCTCGCATAGCGCTCGTCCTCGACCAGCGACGGCAAGCCGATCGCGACCGCGAGCCGGCGAAAGAGTGCGTCGTTGCCGGCCGCTACCACGAGGTGGCCATCAGCGCTGGGGTACGCGGCGAACGGCGTGATCGACGGATGCCGGCTGCCGAGCGGGCGCGGGATCTCGCCAGTCGCGGCGAAGCGCGCAATCGCATTTTCGAGGATCGCGACCTGGCAATCGAGCATCGCGACGTCGATGAAGACCGCCCTGCCGCTGCGGTCACGGTGGTGCAGCGCGCTGACGATGCCGAGCGCGCCGAAGAGGCCGGCCGCAATGTCGCCGATCGAGGTGCCGACACGCGTCGGCGACGCACCGGGCTGGCCGGTGATCGACATGATCCCGCCCATCGCCTGTGCGACGAGGTCATAGGCGGGACGGGTTGCGAGCGGCCCCGTCTGACCGAAGCCGGAGATCGCCGCGTAGACGAGCCGCGGGTAGCGCGCGTGGAGCGACTCCCAGCCGTAGCCGAGGCGCGCCATCGCACCGGGGCGGAAGTTCTCGACCAGCACATCGGCGCGCGCGAGGATCCGCTCGAAGAGGGCGCGATCCTGCAAAGCGCGGCGTGCCTGCTCCGCGGATTCGTAGGGCGGCGCCTGCAGATCGAGCGCGAGGCTCTCCTTGCCGCGATTCAGCGACACGAAGTACGCCGAGCGACCGCCGACGAAAGGTCCGATGCGGCGCGCGTCGTCGCCACCGCCCGGTCGCTCGATCTTCAGCACGCGCGCCCCGAGATCGGCGAGCTGCATCGTGCAGTACGGACCCGCCAGCACGCGCGTCAGATCGACGACCAACGTCCCCTCGAGCATCCCCGCAACTCGACTCGGACTCAAACGGGCCCCCTGACTCGTGATGGTGCGGCCACTTTCTGCCGCCGGCACGGAACCGGCAACGAGCATCATGATCGAGGAAACTGGTCGGCGTGCGAGCCATTCCATAGCCTGCCGAAACGCGAACGTCTTCTCGCCCATGGAAGCCACCACACCGCGCCGCATTCCGATTCTCGTCGTCTCGGGCTTCCTCGGCTCGGGCAAGACGACGCTCGTGCGGGCGCTGCTCGCGCAAGCGCAGGCGACCGGCGAGCGGCTCGCCGTCGTCGTAAACGACTTCGGCGCACTCGGGATCGACCGCGCGCTGCTCGGCGCCGGCGACGCGCGAACCATCGAGCTGGCCGGTGGTTGTGTGTGCTGCGAGTTGTCGGACGAGTTGGTGGATACGCTGGAGGCAATCCGCCGCGACGTGGCTCCCGACCGCATCGTCGTCGAAGCCTCGGGACTCGCGCTGCCCTACGAGACGCAGCTGTCGCTGTGGCGCCCGCCGGTTTCGGGCTGGGCGGGTGACGACATGGCGGTCGTGCTGGTGAATGCCGAACAGCTCGCCGAGATGCGCGACCTCGACGGACTTTTCGAGCAGCAGGTCACGGCCGCGGATCTGTTGGTGCTGAACCAGATCGATCGCGTCGCTGCGGCCGACGTGGCGGGGCTCGAGATGCGCTTGCGCGCGATCGAGCCCGACGTGCCGATCGTGCGAGCGACCCAGGCTTGCGTCGATCCGCTGTTGCTGCGGCCGCCCGAACGGACGGGTCGTGCCCGCGATGCGAGCCTGCATCCGCTCCACGATCATGCGGCGCATGATGCATTCGTCGCGGAGGAGATCGCGGTGGCGTCCGGTGTCGTCGTGGCCGAACTGGTTGCGCGGCTGCGTGCGCTCGGTGCGGTGCGCGCGAAGGGATTCGTCACGACCGCCGACGGCGTGCGACTCGTTCAAGGGGTAGGCAGGCGCATCGAAGTGACCGAGGCGACCGCGCCGGACCCGGAGCTGCTCGGCCGGCTCACCGTGATTCGCCGCCGCGACTAGATCCGAGCGACGCACGAACTCGTACTACACCTGGCGGTTGGGAGTCACTCGCGTGACCGTGCACCCAGTCCAAAGCCGCCATCGGGCGTCCCGGCCACCTGGCGGGGCGCCCGTTTCGTTCGGCACGTCCCGCTGCGCACCCCTAGAATCGCCATCCCCGCAATCAGGCGACCAAGTCCGATGACTCCGATCCGCGCCGAGATCCGACGGCTCGCGGCGCTCGCGCTGCCCGTCGCTGCGACCCAGGTCGGCACGATGCTGCTCGGCGTCGTCGATACGCTGATGCTCGGGCGCGTCGATACGCAGGCGCTGGCGGCCGCCGCGATTGCGAACGTGTGGATCTACGGCACCAGCCAGTTTGCGATCGGCATGCTGTGTGGGATCGACCCGATCGTCGCGCAGGCGCATGGCGCGCGCGAAGGCGCCATCGCGGGCCAGGCGATCCAGCGCGGTCTCGTGCTCTCCGTGTTGCTGAGCGTACCGCTGGCTCTGTGCTGGCTGGGCTCGGAGCGCTTCCTCGTCGCGACCGGGCAGGCGCCGGCGCTCGCGAAGCTCGCGCAGGAATACACGGCAGTGCAGATCCCGAGTCTTCCGTTCTATCTCGCCTTCCACGCGCTGCGTCAGTACCTGCAAGGACGGGAGATCGTGCGGCCGGCGCTGCTCGTGATGGTGGTTGCGAACGTCGTCCACATCGTCGGCAACTGGGCGCTGATTTTCGGGCACCTGGGCGCCCCGGAGCTGGGCCTCGTCGGCGCTGGCATCGCGACGTCGCTGACGCGCATCGCGTGTTTCGCTGGGCTCGTGGGCTTGATCCTGGCGCTCGATCTGCACCGCGGCGCCTGGGTGCCGTGGTCGCGCGCGGCGTTCTCGAGCCGCGAACTGACCAGGATCGTCGGATTGGGACTGCCGGTGGGCGTGCAGACTTCTCTCGAGGTGTGGGCGTTCTCCGGCGCGGCACTGATCGCCGGACGACTCGGGACCGCCGCGCTCGCCGCGCATAGCATCGTGCTGAACATGGCGGCGCTTTCGTTCATGATGCCGCTCGGGGTTTCGCTCGCCGCGGTGACGCGCGTCGGCAATCTGCTCGGCGCGAGGCGTCCTGAGGATGCGCAGCGCGCCGCGTGGGTCGCGATCGGTCTCGGTGCGGGCGTGATGGCGCTCTCTGCGGTGGGATTCGTCGCACTGCGGCAGTGGCTGCCGCGCCTCTACACGCACGACACCGAGGTGATCGCACTGTGCGCGGCGATCCTGCCGATCGCCGCCGCGTTCCAGATCTTCGACGGCGCGCAGGTCGCCGGATGCGGCGTGTTGCGGGGCATGGGCCGCACGCGTCCCGCCGCGCTCTTCAATCTTATCAGCTACTGGCTGCTCGGGCTTCCGCTCGGTGCCTGGCTCGGATTGCGCGCGGGCTTCGGTCTGGCCGGAATCTGGTGGGGCCTGTGCATCGGACTGGCGTGCGTCGCGACGCTGCTCATCGGGTTCATCCACTTGCGCGGCCCGGCACATGCGGCGGAAAGCATCGGCTCGTGCTGACATTCAGTCCGTAGGCGGAGCCAAACCGAATCTGGTACGGCTCTGGCCCGATAGGAGACCCCATTGCGCTTCAGTTTTGCCGAGTCGATGTGCGATCCGAGTCAATACGTGCCGCTCGCGATCGAGGTGGAGCGCGCCGGCTATCACTCCTTCACGATTCCCGACAGCATCTGCTATCCGCGCGACTCGGACAGCAAGTACCCGTACACGCCGGATGGGAATCGCCAGTTTCTCGAAGGCCGGCCGTTCATCGACCCGTTCGTGCTGATCGCGGCGCTAGGCGCGGTGACCGAGACACTGCGCTTCACCACCTTCGTCGTGAAGCTGCCGATCCGGCAGCCGGTACTGGTCGCGAAGCAGGCCGCCTCGGTTGCGGTGATGACGAACGATCGCTTCGGCTTCGGCGTCGGCCTCTCGCCGTGGCCCGAGGATTTCGCGGTCACCGGCACCGAGTGGACGACGCGCGG
>JANLTC010000168.1:0-12747 GCA_031362725.1 Deltaproteobacteria bacterium
GTCGTAGCCACGATGCGTCGCGAGATCGAATGCGACGGAGAGTCCCTGTTGTCCGCCCGCGAGATTCTTGCGGAAGAACGCATTCGTCTCTTCAGCGGTGGAGAAGCCGCCGTACTGGCGAATCGTCCACGGGCGATTCGCATACATCGTCGCACGTGGACCGCGCACGAACGGAGCCGCGCCGGGAAGCGTGTCGAGCGACTCGAGCTTCTCGAGATCCGCGGCCGTGTAGAGCGGCTTGATGCGGATGCCCTCGGGCGTCTCCCAGGTCAGCGACTCGGGGTCTTTGCCCTTGAGTTCGGCCTTCGCGAGCCCGCGCCACCTCTCGAGATCCGCATGCTTCGACATCGTGACTCTCCCATTCCGTCATCTCGGCCAACGACTGACCGGGACCCACCGCGCGGCGTGAAGCGCCTCGCCGCTCGGTTCAACATAGTGCGCTACATCGCGCGGCGATAGCGACCGCCCACCGCGAAGAGCGCGTCGCAGAGCTGCCCGAGGCTCGCCACCTCGACGCATTGCATCAGCTCATCGAAGAGATTCTCACCGGAGGCCGCAGCGGATTGGAGACGCGCGAGTGCCATGTCGCGGCGATCGGCGTGACGCGCCTTGAACGCACGCAGGTTCTCCAGTTGCCGCTTCTTCTCGGTCTCGTCCGAGCGAATCAGCTCGCGCGGCGCAACAGCAACATCCGCCGCGCTCGCGGGCCGAACGAAGGTGTTGACGCCCACGATCGGAAGCGCGCCCGAATGCTTGCGCTCCTCGTAGCGCAGGCTCTCCTCCTGGATCCTCGAGCGTTGGTAAAGCGTCTCCATCGCGCCGAGAACGCCACCGCGCTCGGTGAGGCGCTCGAACTCGCGCAGCACGGCTTCTTCGACCGCATCGGTGAGCGCGTCGATCACATAGGCTCCCTGGATCGGGTTCTCGTTCTTCGTGAGGCCCAGTTCGCGGTTGACGATCAACTGGATCGCGACGGCGCGCCGCACCGACTCTTCGGTCGGCGTCGTCACGGCCTCGTCGTAAGCGTTGGTGTGCAGGCTGTTGCAGTGATCGAGGATCGCCGTGAGTGCTTGTAGCGTGGTGCGAATGTCGTTGAACGCCATCTCCATCGCGTGCAACGAGCGGCCCGATGTCTGCACGTGGTATTTCAGTTTCTGCGAGCGCTCGGACGCGCCGTAGCGTTCACGCATCGCCACCGCCCAGATACGCCGCGCGACGCGACCGATCACCGAGTACTCGGCGTCGAGCCCGTTGCTGAAGAAGAACGAGAAGTTCGGCGCGAAGGCGTCGACCGGCATGCCGCGCGCAAGCCACGCCTCGACGTAGGTGAAGCCATTGGCGAGCGTGAAAGCGAGCTGCGTCACCGGGTTCGCGCCAGCTTCGGCGATGTGATAGCCGGAGATCGAGACCGAGTAGAAGTGGCGCACCTGATTCGTGACGAACCACTGCTGCACGTCGCCCATCGCGCGCAGTGCGAACTCGGTCGAGAAGATGCAGGTGTTCTGCGCCTGGTCTTCCTTCAGGATGTCCGCCTGCACGGTGCCGCGCACACGGCGCAGCACGTCGGCTCGGATGCGGGCGTAGGTGTCGCCGTCGACCGCCTCGCGACCCGGAATGCCGAGCAGCCCGAGACCGAGCCCGTCGTGCCCCGGCGGCAACCCGCCCGCGTACGCGGGCAGCCCGGTCGAAGCAAAGCGCGCGCGTACCGCGTCGAGCTGACCTGTCTCGCGTAGGTGTCGCTCGACCTGCTGGTCGATCGCGGCGTGCAGGAAGAACGCGAGGAGTACCGGCGCCGGTCCGTTGATCGTCATCGAGACGCTGGTCTTCGGGTCGCAGAGGTCGAATCCCGAGTAGAGCTTCTTCGCATCGTCGAGGGTGCAGACCGAGACGCCCGAGTTGCCGACCTTGCCCCAGATGTCGGGCCGTTCGTGGGGATCGCGCCCGTAGAGCGTCACGCTGTCGAAGGCGGTCGAGAGCCGCGCGGTGCCCTGCCCGGCCGCGAGCAGATGGAAGCGCCGGTTGGTGCGCTCGGGAGTGCCCTCGCCCGCGAACATGCGCGTCGGCTCTTCGTCTTCGCGCTTGAACGGGAACACGCCGGCGGTGAACGGAAACGCGCCGGGCACGTTCTCGCGTCGCAGGAAGCGCAGCGCCGCGCCCCATTCCTCGATCGCCGGCAGCGCGACGCGCGGCACCTGCGAGCCCGAGAGCGTCACGGCGTGATTCTCGACCGGAATCGCACGACCGCGGACTTCGTAGCTTTGCGTCGCGGCGGCGTAGCGTTCGCGCAGCGCGGGCCACGAGCTGAGATCGTTGCGGGCCGCCTCGGGGAGCGCAGCGAGGATCGCGTCGCGCTGCACGCCCAGCGCGGTGACCAAAGCCGGGAATGCGGCACCAACAGCCTGCGACGAGTCGAGCGTGCGCAGGGCTCGGTCGAGCGCCCAGGCATCGGACGCGCGCTCCGCTTCGGCGTCCGAGCGCGCGCGATAGGCGCGGATCGATTCGGCGATCTCCGCGAGGTATCGCCGTCGCGATGCCGGTACCAGCGGATTCGTCTCCGCCGCCGCACGCGGGACCTGTTCCGTCAACGCGAATTTGTGTCCAGCGCGCGCGGCGAGCGCCGTCACGAGTGCGCGATAGAAGCGCTCCGTGCCCGCGTCGCCAAACCGGCTCGCGATCGTCGCGAACACCGGCATCGCCTCGTCGGGCACGCCACCCGAAGACCCGGAGGGCTGGCGCGAAGACTCGGAGGGCTGGCGCGTTGTGCGATTGCGCCGCCACTGCTTGCGCACGTCGCGCAGCGCGTCCTGCGCACCGTGTCGATCCGACTTGTTCAAGACCACCAGATCGGCGAGATCGAGCATGTCGATCTTCTCGAGCTGCGAAGGGGCGCCGTACTCGGGCGTCATCACGTAGATCGAGAGATCCGCGAGTTCGGTGATCTCCGAGTCGCTCTGCCCGATGCCGGCGGTCTCGACGAGCACGAGATCGAAGTTCGCGGCCTGCAGCACCGCGACCGCGTCGCGCACGGACTGCGACAGCGCGAGGTGCGCCTGGCGCGTCGCGAGCGAGCGCACATAGATGCCGGGCTGGCCGATCGCGTTCATGCGGATCCGGTCACCGAGCAGCGCGCCGCCGGTTCGACGCCGGGTCGGGTCGACCAGCAAGCAGCCGATCGTCAGCGATGGGTGATCGCGACGCAGCCGGCGCACCACTTCGTCGACGACGCTCGACTTGCCCGCACCGCCGGTGCCGGTGAAGCCGACGACCGGCGCGGGTGCGTCGGCCCGCCGCTTCGCGATCGCCGCGCGCACGCGCGCAACCTCGGCGTTGGTTTCGCCGCCGTGCGCTTCGAACCAGCTCACCAGGCGCGCCACCGCGATGGGCTCGGTCGGCGCGAGTCGCGAAAGCTCGACAGCCGCGTCGACAGCCGGTCGACCGGCCGATTCGACCAGGATCTGCCGGATCATTCCTTCGAGTCCGAGCCGCCGTCCGTCCTCGGGACTGAAGATGCGCGCGACGCCGAGTGCGTGCAGCTGCTCGATCTCGGCGGGCGCGATCACGCCGCCGCCACCGCCGTACACGCGGATGTGGCCCGCGCCGCGCGCGCGCAGCTGCTCGACCAGGAACGCGAAGAACTCCAGATGCCCGCCCTGGTAGGACGAGATGCAAACCGCGTGCGCGTCTTCCTGGATCGCCGCATCGACGATCTCCTCGACGCCGCGGTCGTGACCGAGGTGGATCACCTCGGCGCCCTGCGCCTGCAGGATGCGTCGCATGATGTTGATCGACGCGTCGTGGCCGTCGAAGAGCGACGCGGCCGTGACGACGCGCACGGCCCCATCGGTGACGGTCGGCGGGACCGTGCGAAGCGGCGCAGAACTCACGCGTTCCCCTTCCCGGTGCGCAGTGCGCCGGCCCGGCTCGCGACGCGAGCGCGGTACTTCTCGATCTGGTCACGCAGCCCGGCCAGCTCGCCGATGCGCGCATCGAGCTCGGTGAGGCGCTGCGCGAGCACCTCGTCGAGCCGGTCGAGCATCGCGGCCGTCGAGCCGCCGATCGCGTGGACGTCGCTGAGGTCGCGGATCTCGGCGAGCGAGAGGCCGAGTTTCTTGAGCCGCTGGATGAAGCGGATGCGCTCGACTTCGTCGGCGCCGTAGACCCGTCGCGCGCCCGCCTTGCGGCGCACGTCGGGCAACAGGCCGAGTTCCTCGTAGTAGCGAACCGTGCGCGCGGAGAGACCGGTGCGGTCGCAGACCTCTGCGATCGAGAATTCGGTGGCGGGATCCGAGCGACCGTCGGCGGTGGTCTGCCAGTTCACGTCAACTGGCTAGCACGCCCCGTGGACCGGCTCAACCGGCAACTTCCGGCTGAACGCCGGTCACATCGGCACGACCGAGCGCCGCTTCGGCGGCACCGCATCCGGCAGCCGCTCGGCGATCGCGCGGAAGCGCGCGCAAAGCTCGTCGCGCAGCCGCTCCGGCGCGACGATCGCATCGATCACCAGTTCGCTCGCGAGGCGCTCGATGTCGATGTCCTCGCGGTACTCGCTGCGCAACTTCTCGGTCTCGAGCTTGCGCTCGCCCTCCGGCATCGCCTGCAGCTTGTTGTAGTAGACGGCATTCACCGCAGCCTCGGGACCCATCACCGCGATCATCGCGGTCGGCAGCGCGAGACACGCGTCGGGAGCAAAGCCCGGTCCACCCATTGCGTAGAGCCCGGCGCCATACGCCTTGCGCACGATCACCGAGATGCGTGGCACCTTCGCTTCCGACACCGCCTGCACCATCTTCGCGCCGGCGCGGATGATGCCCTGGCGTTCGACCTGCTTGCCGATCATGAAGCCGGGCACGTCGGCGAGGTAGAGCAGCGGGATGCCGTAGGCGTCGCAAAGACCGATGAAACGCGCGGCCTTGTCGGCGGAATCGACGAAGAGTACGCCGCCCTTCACCTTCGACTGGTTCGCGATGATGCCGATCGGGCGGCCGTCGATGCGCGCGAAGCCGGTGAGCAGCTCGCCCGCCCAGAGCTTCTTCAGCTCGAAGAAAGACTCGGCGTCGATGATGCGGTCGATCACCTCGCGCATGTCGAACGGCTTGTTCTCGTCGCGCGGGATCGCGGCTTCGAGTTCGGCGCAATCATTCGCGGGCGGTCGCGCTTCGGCGATCGGCAACGCTGCGCCGGCTCGCAGTGGCAGATACGCGAGGTATGCGCGCGCGGCGGCGATCGCCTCCTCCTCGGTCTTCGCGAGCAGGTCGCCGAGGCCGGACACCGAGCAGTGCATGCGCGCGCCGCCCATTTCTTCGAGCGTGGTCGTCTGCCCGATCACCATCTCGGCCATCCGCGGCGAGCCGAGGTACATGCTGGCGTTGCCCTCGACCATGAACAGCGCGTCGCAGAACGCCGGGATGTAGGCGCCACCAGCAGCCGACGGACCGAAGAGCAGGCACAGCTGCGGGATGAAACCCGAGAGCCGGCACTGGTTCATGAAGATGCGACCGGCACCGCGGCGGCCCGGGAACATCTGGATCTGGTCAGTGATGCGCGCACCGGCCGAGTCGACGAGATAGACGAGCGGCACTTGCAGCCGCTCGGCGGTCTCCTGGATGCGCAGGATCTTCTCGACGGTGCGCCAGCCCCACGAGCCCGCCTTCACGGTCGAGTCGTTCGCCATCACGCAGAGCGGGCGACCGCCGACGCGACCCGTTCCGGTGACGACACCGTCGGCGGGCAGATCGGGCGCAAGGCTGTTCGCGAAGGCGGCGTCCTCGACGAACGAATCCGGGTCGAGCAGCAGCGCCAGCCGGTCGCGGCAGAAGAGTTTGTTCTCCTCGCGCGCCTTCTCGTGATACTTCGGGCCGCCGCCCTGCTGGATCTTCGCGACCTTTCTGCGGACGTCGTCGCCGGTCTTCAAACCGCCCCCTCTGCGCTGCTTCGTGCGCGTTCGCGCTGTCCGAGCCTGGCCCGATAGACGCGGCCGGGCAGCGCGCGGTGCAGCACGTCGCGCTCGAGCCAGGCGGTTGCATCGACGAGCGCGTCGAGATCGACGCCGGTCGTGATGCCTGCGCGCTCGAAGAGATCGACGAGATCTTCCGTCGCCACGTTGCCCGACGCGCCGGGCGCGTAGGGACAACCACCGAGCCCACCGAGCGAAGCGTCGAAGGTCCGCACGCCCTCCTCGTAGCCTGCTTGGACGTTGGCGAGCGCGCGGCCCCAGGTGTCGTGCAGGTGCAGCGCGACACGCTCGAGCGCAACGACGCCCGTGACGGCCCGCACGAGTTCCCGCACCTGCTTCGGATGGCCGACGCCGATCGTGTCGCCGAGCGAGATCTCGTCGGCGCCGAGCACATCGAGCTGGCGCACCAGATCGACGACCGCGCCGATCGCGACGTCGCCTTCGTACGGGCAGCCGCATACCGTCGAGACATACGCGCGCAGCAACACGCCGTCGGCACGCGCGCGCTCGGCCACCGGCCGGAATCGTTCGAGATGATCGGCGACACCGCGGTTCACGTTGCTGCGGTTGTGCGTCTCGCTCGCCGAGACGAAGAACGCGGCGACCGGCAACGCGGCCGCGCGCAGCCGCTCATAGCCCGCTTCGTTCGGAACGAGCGCGCTGTAGCTAGCCGTCGGCGGTCGCGCGACGATGCAGCAGAGCGCATCCGCATCGGCGAGCTGCGGGATCCACTTCGGCGACACGAATGATGTGATCTCGATCCGCGAGAGTCCCGCAGCCGCGAGGCGCCCGACCAGCTCCGCCTTCGCGGCGGTCGCGATCGTCTCGGGCTCGTTCTGCAGGCCATCGCGAGGCCCGACTTCGTAGACGACGATGTCGGGCCGCAAGCGAAGCTCAGGCGTCGTACGTGTAGAACCCGCGGCCGGACTTGCGCCCGAGCCAGCCGGCTTCCACGCGCTTCTTGATCTCGAGGCACGGCGCGTAGCGCGATTCGCCGTACTCGCGGTAGAGCGAGTCGAGGATCGAGAAGACGACGTCGAGCCCGACGAGATCCGCCAGCGCCAGCGGGCCGAGCGGATGGTTGCAACCCAGTTTCATGCACTCATCGATCGCGTCGGGCTTCGCCACGCCCTGCTGCAGCGCAAACGCGGCCTCGTTGATCATCGGGAACAATACGCGGTTCACCACGAAGCCCGGCGAGTCCATCACTTCGATCGGCACCTTGCCGAGGTTCTCGGCGAGACCGCGCACCGCGGCAACCGTCGAGTCGCTGGTGCGCATGCCGCGAACCACTTCGACGAGCTTCATCATCGGCACGGGATTGAAGAAGTGCAGACCCACGAAATGGGCAGGCTTGCGCAGATAC
Organism: Deltaproteobacteria bacterium; assembly: GCA_031362725.1. Taxonomy (GTDB): domain Bacteria; phylum Myxococcota_A; class UBA9160; order UBA9160; family PR03; genus PR03. The sequence continues at coordinate 7,320 of JANLTC010000168.1, forward strand.
GAGGCCAGCTTGGTGATCGACAAGCTCGAAGTGTTGGTCGCAATGATCGTCTCCTCGGAGACGATCTGGTCGATCTTCTGGAGCAGGTCGCGCTTCAGATCGTGGTCCTCGGGCGCACACTCGATCATGCGCTCGCAGCCCTTCAGCTCTTCCAGCGGGACGACACCGCGAATCCGGTCGATTGCTTCGGTCATCTCGAGCTGCGTGAGCTTCTGCTTCGAGACGAGCCGATCGAGCTGCTTCTTGATCGCGCTCATCCCGCGATCGACGGACTCCTGCCGGCGGTTCTGGAACACCACCTCGTAGCCCGCCTGCGCCGCGGCCTGCGCGATGCCCTGCCCCATCGTGCCGGTGCCGATGATGCCCAGCGTATGTTTCTGCGCCGCCATCAGATCAGTTCCACGGCGAGTGCCACCGCTTCGCCGCCGCCAATGCAGAGCGTCGCGATGCCGGTCTTCTGACCGCGTTGACGTAGCGCGTGGAGCAGCGTCACCAGGATGCGTGCGCCCGAGCAGCCGATCGGGTGGCCGATGGAAACCGCGCCGCCGTGCACGTTCACGCGATCGTGCGGAATGCCGTGCTCCTTCATCGCCGCCATCGTCACGCCGGCGAACGCCTCGTTGATCTCGTAGAGGTCCCAGTCGAGCGGCTTGCTGTTCGTCTTCGCATAGAGCTTCGCGAGCGCGTGGACCGGGGCGACGGTGAACCACTTGGGCTCCACCGCGGCGGTCGAATCCGCGACGATGCGCGCGAGCACCGTCCAACCCTTCGCCTTCGCGTGGTCGGCGGAGGTCACCAGCACTGCGGCCGCGCCATCGTTCAGCGTGGACGCGTTCGCGGCGGTGACGGTGCCGTCCTTCGAGAAGGCCCCACGCAGGCCTGCCATCTTGTCGAATTGCACACGCTTCGGCTCTTCATCCTCATCGACGAGGGTGTCGCCCTTCTTGCCCTTTACCGTGAGCGGGATGATCTCTTCCTTGAAGCGACCTTCCTGCTGCGCCGCCTGCGCGCACTTGTAGGAATGGACCGCGAACTGGTCCTGGTCTTCGCGCGTGAAGTTGTACTTGGTCGCCACCGCGTCGCCGCAGATTCCCATGTGGTGATTGTCGTACGGATCCCAGAGGCCGTCGTGGATCATCGAGTCGATGATCTGCCCATTGCCCATCCGGTAGCCGCCGCGCGCCTGCGGCAGCAGGTACGGCGCATTGGTCATCGATTCCATGCCGCCCGCGACCAGCGTATCCGCGTCGCCGACGAGGACTTCGCGACGCGCGAACATCACCGCCTGCAAGCCCGAGCCGCAGACCTTGTTGATCGTGATCGCGCCCACGGAGACCGGCAGGCCGCCCTTGATCACGGCCTGGCGAGCGGGCGCCTGGCCGATACCGGCAGTCAGCACGTTGCCGAGGATCACGCGCTCGACGTCTTCCGGCTTGGCGCCGGCGCGCTTCACGGCTTCCGCGACGACCACGCCGCCGAGGTCCGACGCCGAGAACGACGACAAGGCGCCCTGGAAACTACCGACCGGGGTTCGCACGGCGCTGCAGATCACGACTTCCTTCTGGCTCATGACTCAGGATCTCCGTTGGGGGTGCATCGGGAGCGTGCCGGGAATGCGCGAATCCGCGCGATGCGGCCCAGCCGTGGCACCGTACACGAAGGCCGACGCATGCGTCAATCGACGGAAAGGCGACTCACGGTCAGCGATAGCCGAGTGATTTCAGGCGTTTCGCCTGCTTTGCCCAGGCTGGATCGACCTTCACGCGCAGGTCCAGGTAGACCTGCCGGCCGAGCAAGCGCTCGATGTCGCGACGCGCGCGCGTGCCGATCGCGCGAACCCGCTCGCCGCCCGTGCCGATCGCGATGCGCTTTTGCGAATCGCGTTCGACGAGCAGATTGGCGCGGATGCGTGTCAGCAGCGGATCCCTTTCATCGAACTCGATCAAGTCGACCGCGAGGCGGTATGGGAGTTCCTGCGACAGCTCGAGGAAGGCCGCCTCGCGCACGAACTCGGCGGCGACGAAGCGCATCGGGCGATCGGTCAACTGGTCGGCCGGGAAGTGCGGCGGTCCTTCGGGAAGTCGCGACAGGATCTCGGCGACGAACGCCTCGACACCATTGCCGGTCCGCGCCGAGATGCGCAGGGTCGCCGCGGCAGCCTCCGTGTCGGGCGGCGGCCAGGGTGCCCGCGCGCACTCGGGGCGATCGATCTGCGTCGCGACCAGCAACACCGGAACGCCACGCTTCGAAAGCCGCGCGAGCCACTCCGCATGCACCGACTCGTAGCCGGCAGCGGCGTCGACGAGCACCACGGCGACGTCGCAGTCCTCGGTCGCGCGCGTCACCGCGTCGCGCATCGCGACATCGAGCGGCTTCGATCCCTCGTGCAACCCGGGCGTATCGAGCAGCAGGATCTGCACGCCCTCGCGCGTGACGATGCCCATCACCTGGCTGCGCGTCGTCTGCGGCTTTGGCGTGACGGCCGCGATCTTCTCGCCGAGCAGCTGGTTCAGCAGCGTCGACTTGCCCGCGTTGGGGAGACCGAGAAGCGTGACGACGCCGCAGCGATGCGGCGCGCCGGGGGCGAGGGCAGCGAGGGCGATATCGGATTCGATCACGGCCGGCAGTCTGACGGACCGTGCGCGACCCGCGAGGGGCGGCCCGGAATCGTCAAAGCGAAGCGTTCGCGAGTCTCGCGAGCGCATCCTCCGCCGCGGCACGCTCGGCGGCGCGTTTGGTGCGGCCGATCCCCTGCCCCCAGACGTCGCCGAGCAGTTGCACCTCGACGATGAAACGCGTCTCGTCGTTCTCGACACCGCTGTCCGACACCACGACATAGCGCGGCGTCGATCGGTGCTCGGCATGCGACCACTCCTGGAACCGCGTCTTCGGATCCGCGCCGAGCGGATCCGACCCCGGCACCAGCAGATCGGCGAACAGGCGCTGCGCGAGCGCCGACACGGGCGGCAGACCGGCATCGAGATAGATCGCTCCGAGCAGTGCCTCGAGCACGTTGGCGAGAATGCGTTCCTTGTCGGCGCCGCCGGTCTTGCGCTCGGTGCGTCCGAGTCGGGCGTGCGCCCCGATTCCGAGTTCGCGCGCACATTGGGCCAGCGTCTGCGAATTGACGAGTGCGGCGCGCGCGCGCGTGAGGTCGCCCTCGCTCCAGCCCGGATGCGCGTCATAGAGCAGACGCGCCACCGCGAGATCGAGCACCGCGTCACCCAGGAACTCGAGTCGCTCGTTGCCACGCGAGCCGTCGATCTCGTGCGCGTACGAAGGATGCGCGAGCGCCACGTCGAGGAGCAGCGGATCGCGGAAGCGGTGGCCGAGCGCGGCTTCGAGCGCCGCGCGAGTCGCGAGCGGATCCAGCCCGCATGCGGCGTCGCTCACGCGAGACCTCCGTCGATCCAGCCGCCGCCGAGCACGACGTCGCCGTCGTAGAAGACGGCCGCCTGGCCGGGCGTCACGGCAACGACCGGCTCGTCGAAGACCACCCGCGCACCACCACCCGCGAGCGGTTCGACCTGCGCCGCAGCGCCGACGTGGCGGTAGCGAACTCGCACCGTCGCGCGGATCGGCGTGACCGGCGCCATACCCGCCACCCAAGACACGCCGCTCACGCGGGCACCGTGCTCCTCGAGCGAATCGCCCGGCGCGATCGTCACGCGATTGCGCGCGGCATCGATCGCCTTCACGTACATCCGCTGTCCCAGCGCGATCGCGAGTCCGCGCCGCTGGCCCACCGTGAAGTGATGAATGCCCTCGTGCCGCCCGACGACGCGTCCCGCTTCGTCGACGATCTCACCGGCACCCGGCGCGCGGCCCGGACGTAGGCGCTCGACGGCCGCGGCCGTGTTGCCGTCGGGCACGAAGCACAGCTCCTGACTCTCGGGCTTGTCGGCGGTCGCGAGACCGAGCGCGCGGGCGCGCGCGCGAACCTCGTCCTTGGCGAGCGCTCCAATCGGGAAGCGGATCTGCGCCAGCTGCTCGGGGCGCAGATCGAAGAGGAAGTACGACTGGTCCTTGCGCGCGTCGACGCCGCAGAGCAGCGACAGCGCGCCGCTCGAAGAATCGCGCGCGATGCGCGCATAGTGCCCCGTCGCCACCGCGGCGGCTCCGAGCGCGCCCGCGCGCTGAATGAGATGGCGGAACTTGAAGCGCTGATTGCAGCCGACACACGGAATCGGCGTGCGGCCGGCGAGGTACGAATCGGCGAACGGTTCCATCACCTCGCGGCGGAACGCGTCGCTGTAGTCTGCGACGTAGAAGCGGATGCCGAGATTCTCGGCGACCCGGCGCGCATCCTCGGCGTCGTCGAGCGAGCAGCACCGCGACGCGTCGCCGACCAGTCGCAACGTGACGCCGATCACCTCGAAGCCCTGCTCCACCAGCAGCGCAGCAGCGACCGACGAATCGACACCGCCCGACATCGCGACGACGACGCGTTCGCTCATTCCACCGCCTCCCTGATTGATTCAGCGGACTTCGCGGCTCGCACCCGTGCAACGAGATCCGGCAGCAGCGCGAGCACCCGCTCGATCTGCGCCTCGGTCGTGCCATGGCCGACCGAGAAGCGCAGCGACGCGCGCGCCTCGGCGGCGCTGCGACCCATCGCGAGGAGCGTGCGCGACGGATGCACCGAACCCGACGCACACGCCGCGCCGGCGGAAACTGCGATGCCCTCGCCATCCAGCGCTTCGAGCAGCACGTCGCCCGCGGTGCCGCAAAACTCGACGCAGAGCGTGTTCGGCAATACCTGCGCCGCCGCACCGTTGCGTCGCACGCGCGGCACCTTTGCTTCGATGCCCGACCACAAACGATCGCGCAGCGACGCGCAGCGCTCGGCGCGATCGCCGAGCTCGCGACGCGCGAGTTCGGCCGCAACGCCGAGTCCCGCGATGCCCGGCACGTTGTGGGTACCGCCGCGACGACCGCGCTCCTGCGAACCGCCGCGCAGCCACGGCACGAGTGTCCGCTCGCCGCGCACGACGAGGAATCCACTGCCCTTCGGCCCGTTGAACTTGTGCGCAGATGCCGAAAGCAGATCGACGGGCACGGCGTCGAGCGACACCGCGATCTTGCCGATCGCCTGCGTCGCATCGACATGCAGAGGCACACCGCGCGCACGCACGAGGTCGGCGATGCGCGCGAGCTGCTGGACGACACCCGTCTCGTTGTTCGCCCACAGGATCGACACCAGCGAGGTCTCGGCCGTGATCGCAGCCGCCACCTCTTCGGGATCGACCCGCCCGTCCGCATCCACCGGCACGCGCGTGACGCGAAAGCCCTCTGCTTCCAACACCGCGAGCGGCTCTTCGACGGACGGATGCTCCGCAGCGCTCGTCACCAGATGGCGACCCTTCGTGCCCGCCGCGCGCGCCACACCGAAGATCGCGAGGTTGTTCGACTCGGTGGCGCCGCCGGT
>JANLTC010000209.1:0-11288 GCA_031362725.1 Deltaproteobacteria bacterium
GTTGCCGAGGCCGAGTGCGCGCAGGCCGTCCGCTGCGTTCCGTAACAAGCGCTCGGCCGCGGCAGCGTCGCCTTCGAGGGCGTCGATGCGCGCGGCGATCACGTCCACCTCGAGCACGCGCTGCGTGACGCCGAGTTCCTCCACCATCTTCCGCGCCGAAGCGACCATGCGGCGCGCGGCTTCGGTGCGGCCGCGCAGCGCTTCGAGCACGCCCTGACAACTCAGCGCGACGGCCTCGACCGCGGGCGCGTCCTGGGTGATGCGCAGCACGCGCACCACGTCGAGGCAGCGCCCACTCGCGCGCGTCACCGGACTTGGCCCCCAGAGCGCAGCGAGCGGCGCGCCGGCGAGCACCGCGTTCGCGCGGCGCCGATCGCCCGCGCGGCGCGCCGCGGCGAGTGCGAGATCGAGCGCGGCCTCGCACGCGCCCACTTTGCCGAGCCGCGCGAGCGCTTGCGCGTGCACCGAGTGCGCCTTCGCCTCGCCCGCGGCGTCGCCTTGCGCGGTGAGCTGCCGCGCCGCCTCGGCGACCGCGTCGGCCGCCGCCTGCAACCCCTGCGGCGCCGTCAGCACGATGAGCTGGCTCGCGTAGCAGGTCTGCCAGGCGCGCAGTCGCTCGGAGTTCGCGCTGAAGCGATCGAGCTCGGCGATCGCTGCCGCGGCCGGGCCGACGTCGCCCGCCGAGAGCAGTGCTTCGCACCAATCGAGCGCGAGGTCGGCGCGCGTGGCGTCGTCGGCGTCGAGCCGCTCGATCGCGCGCCCGAGCAGATCCGCCGCGACCGGGAGGTCGTCGCGCGCGAGCGCCCGGCGGCCCGCTGCCGCGAGGCGCTTTGCGGCGCGTTCGCCGAGGCGCTTGCCGTTCGCATCGAGCGGACCGAGTTCGCGCAGGAACCCGTGCGCCTGCTCGAGATGCCAGCCGATCATCTCGTCGTGCTCGGGCGCGGCACCAACCTGTGTCTCGATCCAGTCGGCGAGCTGCGCGTGCAGTTCTGCGCGCGTGCCCTTGAGGAGCCGGCGATACGCGGCGTCGCGGATCAGCACATGATGGAAGCGCAGCACCGGCTCGCCGAGCAGCCAGCCGGTGTCGCGCTCGATCAGCTCGCTCCTGCGCAGCGACTCGAGGCGCGCGTCGAGATCGCCGGCTTCGCGCGGCATCAGCGCGGCGACGGCGCTCCGCGAGAAGTGGCGGCCGACCACCGCGGCGCGTTCGAGGACGCTGCGCTCTTCGGGGCGCAGTCGCTCGATCCGCGCGGCGAGCAGCGCATGGATCGTGGGCGGCATCTCGAGCGACGCGAGATTCGCGCCGACGGTCCAGCGATCGCCCTCCTTGGTGAGCGCGCCTTCCTGCACCAGCATGCGCACCAGTTCGTTCACGAAGAGCGGGTTGCCCTCGCTGGTCGCGAGAACCTTCGCCGCGATCGCGGCGGGCAGATCGGCGGCGCCGATCACGTTCGCGGCAAGCCGCATCGCGGCGCCGGCATCGAGACCGGCGAGCGTGATCACGTCGGCGACGAGTCCGCCCGGTGTCACCAGCGACGAGCGCAGATCGCGTAGCTCCGGGCGCGCGCCGATCAGCACGAAGAGCGCGGCGCCGCTGCCCCACTGCACGAGATGCTCGACGAGATCGAGCAGCAGCGGCTCGGCCCAGTGCAGGTCGTCGATCACCAGCCCCACGGGCTTCGACCGCGCCAGCGCGCCGCGCATGCGGCGCACGACGAAGATGGTCTCTTCGGGCGAAGCCGGCGAGCCCGCGAGCAGCGACGCGATGCCGCCCGCGATGCGCGCGCGGTCGGCCTCCTCGGGCATCGCGGCTTCGATCGTCGCGCGCAGCACCTCTGCACTCGCGCCGTCCTCGATGCCGAGTAGCTCGCGCAACGCGACGGCGAGCGGGGCGAAGGTCGATCCGCCCGCGGCATCGCAGTGCGCCCGCACGACGGTTGCCGCATCGGCGTGTCGGCGCGCGAATTCGTCGATCAGCCGCGACTTCCCGAGCCCCGGCGAGCCCACCAGAACGGCGAGCCCCGCGGCGGGCTTCTCGACCGCGGTCGTGTACACGGTCGTGAGTCGCGCGAGTTCGTCGTCGCGGCCGACGAAGGGCGCCGTCGCCGCGCCGGCCGGGCGCTCGAGCGAGAGGAAGCGATACGCCTTCACCGCTTCCGAGCGGCCCTTCAGCGCGAAGCTGCCGAGCAGCTCGAGCGTCACCAGCGTCGCGACGAGCCGGTGCGTCGATTCACCGACCACGACGTCGCCGTCCTTGCCTTGTTCCTGCAAGCGCGCCGCGACGTTCACCGGGTCGCCGATGATCTCCGTCTCGTCGTTCGCGACCACCTCGCCGGTGTTCACGGCGACACGCAACCCGGTCGCGCCGACGGCGCCGCGCTGCTGCTCGGCGAGTGCGCGGAAGGCGTCCTGCATCGCGACGGCGGCGCGCACCGCGCGGATCGCGTCGTCCTCGGCAACGCGCGGAATCCCGAACACCGCCTTCACGCCGTCGCCGAGCAGCTGCGTGACGGTGCCTCCCTGCGACTCGACCGCGCCGCGCATCGCCACGTAGTACGACTCCATGAAGCGTCGCGCGGACTCGGGCTCGAGGCGCTCGTGCAAGGCCGTCGAACCGACCAGATCGGCAAACACGATCGTCACGACCTTGCGCATGTCGGCGGCGTCTGCGGAGGCCGGCGGGGTCGGCTTGCTCGGCGCTCCAGCCGTCGCGGTCCCGCACTCGAGGCAGAACTTCGCGGCGAGCGGCAGCTCGAGGCCGCAGCTCGCACATCGCACGGCGAAGGGCGTCCCGCACTCCAGACAGAATTTCGCGCGCTCGGGGTTGGTGTGGCCGCACGCGGCGCAATTCATCGCGGGCACTCCGCCCGCGCGGGCAGGACTCCGGACTGCGCTTGCGACATCGTCCCTCCTCGTCGCTTCAATTGCGCGAAGGTGTCGTCTCGCGCGCCCGCGCGATGCGCTCTTCGACGATCGCGAGGAAGCGCGGATCGAAACCGAAGAGGCGGCTCTGCCGCTGCCACCAGGCCTGGAAGGCCGGCATCGGGGCGAACAGATCGAGCTGCAGCAGCGTGCGCTCGTGCTCGAGCGGTTCGACCTCGCGCGCCTGGTACATCATGTAGTAGCGGTACATCTGCGAGAACAACAGCATGCCGAAGCGCTCGCGGTCGTCATCGGACATCGAGTCCGTGGCCGTCGAGCCGGCTCGCCACACCCGGTAGAGCTCCGGGTTCTCCGCGATCCGCAACAGTTGCTCCTGCTGCGTTGCGACGAAGTTCTCCTGCACCGAGAGTCGCTGGATGCGGCTGTTGGCGCGGATCTGCGTGGTGTTCTGGCGGATCTGGATCGCGAGGTAGACGAGGCTCACGATGACGGCGCCGGAGCTGACGATCTGCGCGATCTCGCTGAGGTCTTGAAGCGTCATGACTGGCTGTGCGCCTCCTCGAAACGCGCTGCACTCTATCGAAGTCCGGCCGATCGAGGACGCCGCGCCCGGAACCGCGGGCGCGCGTCGAGATCGGCGTCGTAGCTTTCGCGACGGCAAACGCCCGCCGAAAGGCGCCCGTCGTGCTGAATTGGGACTACCGCCCAGGGCGGTCCGGGATCCCAGGCCGCGAGCGAGGAGGCACCGGCGGGCGCTACCAGGCGAGCTGGAGCACCTCGGGCCCACGCAAGACCGTGTTGCTCGACCAGCGGATGCTCGCATCGGCGAGTCGCAGGCCGGGCAGGCGCGTCACCAGCGCGCCGAGCGCGAGCGACGCTTCGAGCCGCGCGAGCTGCGCGCCCAGACAGAAGTGGATGCCCTGGCTGAACGCGAGATGGCGCACGTCGCGGCGACCGAGGTCGAGACGATCCGGGTCGGGAAACGCACTCGGATCGCGGTTCGCGCCGGCGAGCAGCAGCACGACCTGATCGCCCCGGCGCGCGGTACGGCCGCAGAGTTCGCGATCCTCCCGCGCCAGCCGCGACGTCAGCTGCACCGGGCCGTCGTAGCGCAGCAGCTCCTCGACCGCGTTCTCCATCAGGCCGGGATCCGCGCGCAGCCGCTCGAGCTCGTCGGGATTGCGCAGCATTGCGAGGATAGCGTTGCCGATCAGCTTGGTCGTTGTCTCGTTGCCGGCGACGAGCAGCAGCACCAGCGTCGAGAGCAGCTCGCCGAGCGAGAGGCGATCGCCGGCCTCCTCGGCCGCGACCAGCGCGGAGATCAGGTCGCCCTGTGGATCGCTGCGACGCGCATCGACGATCGCCGCGAAGTAGTCGCGGAGCGCGCGCATGCCGGTGACGCCTAGTTTCTTCTCGGCGAGCGGGCCGTCGCCGAGCAGTTTCACCGCCTGATCCGATAGCCGGCGGAACTGCGCGTGGTCGGCGGCCGGCACACCGAGCAGCTCCGCGATCACGATCACCGGCAGCGGCGCCGCGAACTCCGCGACGAGTTCCATCGAGCGCCGCGCCTCCACTTTCGCGAGTAGCTCATCGGCCAGCAGCGCGATGCGCGGTCGCATCGCCTCGACCGCGCGCGGCGTGAACGCCTTGCTCACCAGCGAGCGCAGCCGCGTGTGGTCCGGCGGATCGAGGCGCAGCATCGACGAGAAGTGCTCGGAGTAGGGATCGGGCAAGCCGGCCCGCTCGCCGCGTGCGGTATAGACCGGATGGCGGGTCCAGTTGCGCTCGTCGGAGGACCACGTCGGGTCGCGCAGCACGCCGAGCACATCCTCGTAGCGCGACAGCACCCAGCCGCCCGCGAGCCGGCTCCGGTGCACGGGGTCGCGCTCGCGGAGTCGGCGGTAGTAGGGATGCGGATCGGCGCGCAGCTCCTTCTGGATCGGCAGGAAGACGACGCCCGACTCGAGCTTCTCGTGCAGTGCACGAAAGGCGGACTCGGCGATCGTCTGGGCCTGGTCGAGTTGCTGGCGGAATCCCATCTCGATCCTCCGTGCGGGCGACGCTGCTCTCGATAGAGCAATCCGCGTGCCGAGTGGCGCAGATTCGCGGCGACACCGCGGCCCGTTCGCGGCATCGGGGTGCAGCCACAGGATGGCAGTGTCGCCCATTCGCTGCAGGGAAGTGGTGAACCGCCCGGGTTTGCCAGAGGCTCCATTTCTTGAGAGGATGGACTCGAACCCAACGAGGTTTCATCGACGATTCCGCCGAGCGTTGAAGTACCGAAGTCCAGTCCAGCACGGCTCCAGTGCGGTGCACATCCGGAGATTCTGCATGACGAGATCGAGAAGGATTTGCGGTAGCCGAGAACGCGTCTCTCGGGTGTGGATTCGTGTTGCGCGCCGGACGAGAGCGGCGTGTCTCGTCACACTAGTTTCGTTCGCGGCCCCGGCTGTTCGTGGCGATGTCTCGATTGATTTCGAGGGATTCACAGGGATGGCGAATAGCCCCAACTCTGCCGTCCCGGTGGCGTCCCAGGTCTCCACCCAGTTCCTGGCGACCGATGGCGTGCTCTTCGAATCCGGCAGCCCATTCATTGCTGCCGTGAACCTCGGCTTCGGTCACGCAACCAGCGGTAGCCGAGGCATCGGAGGAGTTACCGCTGCGGGAGGCCTGTCTTACAGCACTCCGATCGACGCCGCGTTCTTCCTGCCGGGCGATCCCGCGACACCGGCGGAGACCGACTTCGTTTCGGTTCGCGGCGATCTGAAAGGAGTCGGTGGCGTGGTCACGCTCCAGGCCTTCGATCGCGATGGACTGCTGCTCGATACGAACACGCAGATCGATTCGGGTGGCCCGACGCTGCAGATCTCCGCGGTCGGAATCCACGCCGTGACCTTCTTCAGTGCAACTGCCAATGTGGCGTTCGATGATTTCCGCTTTGGACCCCTTCGCGCAGCTCCCGAACCGAGCAGCGCTGCGAGTCTGGCAACCGGCATGCTCTGCGTGATCGCGATCGCGAGGTGTCGGAGTCGGACGCGCTGAGCGCTCGAACGGCAAGGCGGTCGCTCGCGCCCTCGGCGGTGGAGGCGAGCGCCGCGCGGCAGCCGGTACAGAATCGCAGTTCGGTCGGATTCTGGTGTCCGCAGCCAGCGCAGCTCAGGACGCAAGATCGCGCGCGATCCGCTCCGCTTGCAGCGGCGCACCGATCTCTGCGTAGCCCTGCTGCGCCTCGCGCAGCCGTTGTTCGCGCACAATGGTGTCGCCGAGCACCGCAGCCAGCTCGGCGCGCCACTCGCAGAGCGCGGGGGCGAGCAGCTTCGCGCCGGTGCGATCGATCAGCGCGGCGGCCTCGGCGAGCGCGGCCTCGGCGGCGCCCTGCGCGCCAGCGCCGTCGCGACGGAGTAGAGCGCGAGCCATGACACCGTGGGCGGCGGCTTCGTACGCGCCCCGCAGCGAGCGACGGCAGAGCGCGATCGCCTCCGCCGCGGTGGTCTGCGCGGCCGTCAGATCGCCGGCTTCGAGCAGCGCCGCGGCCAGCAGCGCGGCGGACATGCCGGCGTTCGCCTTGTTCGCGCGTCCGTGGCCTTCGAGCGAGGCGCGCGCCGGCTCGATCGCGTCGGCAGCGCGCCCGGCCGCGAGATGCGCGTAGCCGAAAGCAAGATGTGTCGCGGCGACCAAGACCGGCGGCTCGCCGAGCCTGCGGCTGATCTCCTCGCCCTGACGCGCGCTCGCGAACGCACGCTCTGCGTCGCCCGCGTAGGCGTAGACTTCCGCAGCCCAGAACGTGGCGTAGGCGCCAATTTCCGGCGTGCCGTCCTGTTCCCCGAGGCGCCGGGAACGGTCGAACGCTTCGAGCCCCTCGTGCAATCGGCCCGCCCAGCAGAGAACCCAGCCGAGCCAGAACGAGAACCAGGCATGGGGATGGATGCCGACTAGAAGGTCTCCAGCAGGGAGCTGACGGGGAAAGCGCGCCAATCCTTTCTCCGCCATCCGGATCGCTTCCGGGATTCGGCAGGCGAAGCCAAAGGCATCGATCAGGTATCCCCACGCGTTGGCTTGAAGCCCGACGTCACCGATCTCGAGCGCGGTGCGTTGGTTCGCGGTCGCCACCTCGAGATACTCGGCGACGTCGCCGTCGCCGCTGCGGGCACGGCCGTAGACCATCGAAAGCCCCAGACGAGCGCGTCGATCCCCGATCGAGTCGGCGAATCGCTGCCCTTCCTCCAGCAGCGCGCGCGCCTCGTCGAGTCCCGTGCCGACGCGCCAGCTCACGTTCAACAGCTGGGTGCAGGCGGCGATGCCGAGCTCCGCTGCCTCGCGGTCGTCCGGTAGCTCGCGCAGCAGCGCGCGAACGCGTCCCCAGTGGTGTGTCGCCGCCGCGAAGTCCGTCGCGCCCACCCACTCCGCCGCGCGGCGATGCCAGCGCGCGGCGGCGAGCGGCTCGCCGGCCTCCTCCCAGTGGTGCGCGAGCAGCGGCGCGCGCTCATCGAGATGCTCGGCGTGCTGCCGCTCGATCGCGCGCGCGACGGCGGCATGCACCGTACGGCGTCGCTCCCGGAGCTGGCTCCCGAGAGCAACCTCCTGCGTCAGCGGATGCTTGAACGAGTACTCGACCACCGGATAGATCGCCTGCTCGTGAACGAACTCGGCGCGGCGAAGTGCGGCGAGTGACGCCTTCAGCTCCTCGGCGGGAAGCTCCGCGACCTCCGCGAGCAGCGGCTCGGCGAAGTCCTTGCCGATCACCGCCGCGACCTGCAGCAGCCGCTTCTCGCGCTCGGCCAACCGGTCGATGCGCGCGGCGAGCACTGCTTGCACGGTGGCAGGCACCTGAAGCCGCTCGACTGGCGTGACGAGGCGGTACGCACCGCGTGAGCCTTCGAGATGCCCCGACTCGATCAGCGTCTGCGCGACTTCCTCGGTGAAGAACGGATTGCCGCTGGTGCGCGCGTGGATCGGCGTTGCGAGCGCCGCAATACTCGGATCGTTGCCGAGCAAGTCGGTGAGAAGCTCCGCGATCGCATCGCGCCCGAGCGGTGTCAGCGGAATCTGCCGGTACCACGACTTCTGCATCCAGTCGGCGTGGTACTCGGGCCGGAAGTTCAACAGCAGCAGGTTCCGGCTGCCGGCGCGCGCATCGACCATCTGCGCGAGGAACTCGCCGCTCGCGTCGTCGAGCCAGTGCAGGTCCTCGATCAGCGTCACGGTCGGTTGCGATTCGCTGACGCTCTGGATCACCTGCCGCATCACGGCGAGGAGCTGGCGCTGGCGCGCTTCCGGGTCGAGCTTCGGCGCCGGGCGCTGCGGGTCGCCGACGCCGAGGAAGTCGAAGAGCAGCGGCAGCGCGTCGGCGAAGTGGTTGTCGAGCAGCACCATGCGGCCGGCGATCTTCTCGCGCGCGGTGCGATCATCGTCCTCGAGCGTGATACCGAAGTACGCGCGGTACACCTCGAGGATCGGCAGGAACGGGATGTTCTTGCCGTGCGCGACGGCGCGTCCCTCGAAGACGCTCATGCCGCGCGCGCGGCAGCGTTCGAGGAACTCGAAGCAGAGGCGACTCTTTCCAGTGCCGGCCTCGGCGACCACGCCCACGACCTGCCCGTTGCCCGCCGACGTCTGCTCGAGCGCGTCGTCGAGCGTGCGCAGATCTGCGGTGCGCCCGACGAAGCGCGAGAGGCCGCGGGCCCGCGAGATGTCGAAGCGCGTGCGCGCCGCGCCGAGGCCGATCAAACGGTGTACGCGTACCGGCTCGGCGACGCCCTTCACGCGGAACTCGCCGAGATCTTCGAGCGCGAAGTAGCCGCCGACCAGTGCGGCGGTCGCCGCCGTCAGATAGCAGGAGTCCGGCGACGCGAGCGACTCCATCCGCTGCGCGAGCCCGACCGTGTGTCCCTGTGCCGTGTAGTCCATGCGCAGGTCGTCGCCGATCTTGCCGACCACGACGTCGCCCGAGTGGATGCCCATGCGTGTCGAGAAGCCGAGCCCGTGCTCGCGCTTCACCTCGGTTGCGTAGCGGGCGATCTCGTCACGGAGGTGCAGCGCTGCGTAGCACGCGCGCTGCGCGTGGTCCTCATGGGATATGGGCGCGCCAAACAGCGCCATGATGCCGTCGCCGGTGTACTGGTTGACGGTGCCCTCGAAGCGGTGCACGCCTTCGGTGAGGATCTCGAAGAAGCGCTCGAGGATGCGATGCCACTGCTCGGGGTCGAGCTGCTCGGCCAGCTCCATCGAGCCCTTCACATCGGCGAACAACACCGTCACCTGCTTGCGCTCGCCTTCGAGCGCGGACTTGGATTGCAGGATCTTGTCGGCGAGGTGCTTCGGCGTGTAGTCGCGCGGCGAGCGCGGCGAGGTCGGGACGCTGGCCGTCGCGCCAGCGGACTGTCCGCACCCGCCGCAGAACCTCGCGGCCGGAGGCAAGTCGTGGCCGCAGCCCGCACAGCGGAGTGCCAGTGCCGCGCCGCACTCGAGACAGAACTTCGCGCGTTCGGGATTCGCGTGGCCGCAGCTCGGGCAATTCATCTCGGTGGCAGGACCTCGCGTGGGATGCGCATCTTAGTTGTCCGGCCGCCGCCCGGCCGCGATTTCGCCCGCCCGCAGCGCGATGGGGTGCCCTCGACCTCCGCGGGCGCGTGCAAGCCGGCCCTTCGCGCGCAGAGTCGCCAGCCGCCTGGCCAGCCTTGATGCTGGGGAATGGGTTGGCACCATGCGGCCGTCGCAACGACCCGCAGGCTCACCGTGGAGATCGAGGAAGACCTCGTCGATCGGGCGCGGCAGGGACTCGAACGGGTCGCCGCCGGGCGCGCCCATGAAGGCCTCGAGGCACTGCGCGGGAAGGTCCGGTTGAGCCTCGATCTCGCGCGTCTGCGCGAGGATCGGTGATCGCGATCGATGGCAGATCCTGGATCGGGTGCTTCTCTGGCTCTGCTCCCCGGGACGCTGACGCTGAAAGGGTGTCGAGCGCCCTTGCCGATCCCCAAGCGTGGCTTCCGCCCGTCGTGCTGACCGAGTTGATGAGCGACCCAAAGCTGCCCGGCGAGGTGGCGTCGCTGCTGCTGGCGGACGCGCTGATCGCGCAGTCCTGCATCGACCACGACGTTCGGCTCGTGACCCGCGACGCGGACTTCCGCCATTTCGCGCGACTCGGTGGGTTGAGACTGGCCGTCTGATCGGCTGCTGCGGTCGGGTCACAGGAGCCGGACGACGCAATCTCGCGCGAGGCCGCGTCGTGCGTCCCTTGGCCGTGTATCGCCAGGGCGCGCCTGGGCCCTGCCATCCGCCGCGCACAGTGCAATCTCGTCGACCCTTTCTACAAAAGCCGCTGCCGGCGCGCGACGCGCGATCGCTTCGTCGGTACGCACGTCGCGCCGAGGTCCGCTGCTTGGCCTGGCTCGTGCAGACGCGATGAGACGACGAGTAGGATCGCAACACGCGCTGCCCACATGCGGAGCGGGTCTTCGATCCTCAACAGGAGGCAAGGTCGATGACACGTTCACTCATGTTTGCAGCCATCGCGTTCTTCACGGTCTCGGCGGCCTGCGCCGGGCCGGCGGGTCCCCCGGGCAAGACGGGCACGACGGGCGCTCAGGGCTCCACGGGTATGACGGGCTCGCAGGGACAGCCCGGTGCGACGGTCAACCGGTCCACGACGACGGAGACGGATCCCAGTGGTTCGACGGTCGAGGAGAGGACGACGGTCACGACGCCCTAGTGCGTCGCGGGCCTGGCGAAGGGATCTAGCCCTGATCCGGCATTGCGAGCTGTAGGGAAAAGCAGGAATTGAAAGTGGCCCCGTCGGTGTGGTTGATGGAGTTGCGGACTTCATCACTCAAACCGAGAGGCCACAATCGTGAGACTTAGAAAACGCGATCTGCGCGCGCGGGTCAAGCCCTTTCTTCCGATCGAATTCACGGACGAACCGCTGACGAGCCACGCCGGACTCGAGCTATTCCGTCGCTTCTGCGAGAGAGCGGGCTGGATCGATCGGCTGCGCGATGCGTTCTCGGAGCGTCGCTTCGATACGGACTACGGGTCGTTCCGCACGACGCTGCTCGTGGTCGGCATGCTGCTGCTCGGCGGCAGCCGGCTCTCGCACCTTCGCGTGCTCGATCGCGATCCGCTGTTCCTGCGCTTCGTGCGCCTGCGCCGTTTGCCCGATGAGCGGACGCTCTCGCGTGGCCTGAAGAGTCTGACCACTCCCTACTGCAACCAGCTGAACGAGCTGCTTCGCGACGTGGCCTACCAAACGTGCGAAGAGATCTCGCTGGCACGCGCCACCATCGAGTTCGACGGCACGGTGCTGCGCACCAGCGAGTGTGTCGAGGGCGCCGAGCGCGGCTTCAACCCGCACCATCCCAGGGACCCGTCTTACTACCCGCTGACGGCGCACCTGGCGCAGACCGGCCAAC
>JANLTC010000257.1:0-4677 GCA_031362725.1 Deltaproteobacteria bacterium
GGCATCGTCATCGAACCGAGCAGGCCTTCCTTCGGAATGCCGCCGCCCCCGCCGCCACCACCGAGCAAGCCGCCGCCCATCTTCTCGACGCCGACCGCGAGCACGGTGTCATAGACGCCGGCCTTGATCGCCATCCAGCCCTCGCGGAACGCCGTCGCGCCGGTGGCGCAGGCGTTCGCGCAGTTGACGACGGGAATGCCGGTCTGGCCGATCTGCTGCAGTACGCGCTGTCCGACCATCGCACCGGCCTGACCGAGATTGCCGCAGTAGAGCGCTTCCATGTCCTGGACCTTGAGGCCGCAGTCGTCGAGCGCCATCAGCGCGGCTTGCGCGCCTAGCAGTTCGACCGCCGGGCCGGTGCCTGCCTTCATGAACTTGATCATGTCGATTCCGACGACGTACACGTCGCTCATTGGGGTCTCCTCGTGGGTGGTTGCTGGTTCGTCCGGGCCTTGTGGATCTCGCCGCTCGCTGTTGGCTCGCTACGCGGGAAATGGGGGGGGTGGTCCGGAGTTGCTTCGAGATTCATGTTCGACCGCGGGCCTTATGGATCTCGCCGCTCGCCTGTGGCTCGCTACGCGGGAAACGGGGCTTCGGGGCTCCGATCGTGGCTGCGAGCGCCGTGTACGACCGGATGGTTGCTCGCCGCTCTAGCGAGGCTCGAAGAAGTACGAGAGGTACGAGTTGCCTTCCTTGTCCTTGCGGCCGAGCGCGTCCTTGTAGACGACGCGTATCGGCATCCCCATTTTGATCTTCGCGGGATCGGGATCGACACCGGTGAGATTGCCCTTCACGGTGCCGCCGCCGTCGAGATCGACGATCGCCGACACGTACGGCACCTGGATGCCGGGGAACGAGCGGCACACGATCGAGTAGACGTAGAGATGGCCCTCGTTCGAGAGCTTCACCGGCGCGAGCTTGTCGCGCGTGCCGCACTTCGAACAGATTGCGCGTGCGCCGATGAAGACGGCGCTGCAGCTTCCGCACTTGTGGCCTTCGAGGTACGGATCGCCGCTCTCCGGGATCTTCAGGAAATCGACGACGGGCAGGGGCTTGGACATCGGACGGGGCTCTCCTTCAAAGGGCGGAAGGACGGTCGCGAGTCGGTTGACTCGCGAGTCAGGCGGTGGCCCAGAATGCCAGCGTGGCCCCCTGTGGTCAAGACGGCTCGGGTTCGACCGCATGGGCGTGCGTGCTGGGAACCGCGTTCTGCCAGCGTCCGGAGCGGAAGCGCGCCGTCAGCAGGATCGCCTTCACGATGTAGTCCGCGATCAGCGCGGCGAAGATCCATTCGACCGGCAGCCCGTACCACGCGAACAGCGACGCGAGCGTCACGCGTGCGCCGACCAGTCCGGCGAAGACCGCGAAGAGCGGGAAGCGCGTGTCGCCCGCGCCGCGCAGCGCGCCGCCCATCGCGTACTCGATCGCCATCAGCGGCTGCACCGAGCCGAGGATGTAGATGAAGACGACCGTGAGCCGAACGACCTCGGGGTCGTCGATCATGAAGCGCGCGAGGGGCTTCGCGAACAGCACGATCACCAGACCGAAAGCGCTCTGCACGACGAGCGCGAGACGCAGCGCGCGCCAGCCGCTGCGCGTCGCGCCGGCGCGGTCGTTCGCACCCAGATGCTGGCCGACCAGCGTCGAGGCTGCGATCGAGAAGCCGAAGCCGACCAGGAACGAGAACGACAGGATCGTCACGCCGATCCCGTAGGACGCGTACGCATCCGTCCCATAGAGCGACACGATCCAGAGGAACACCAGGAAGCCGCCCTGCCACACCAGTTGCTCGAGACCGGCCGGGTAACCGATGTCGAGGATCCGGCGCACGCGGCTTCGCTCCCACGAGCCCGGCCCCCCGACGCGCAGCACCAGCTGGCCACGCCACCAGAGCAGCACGAGCACGAGCGCGCCGACGGTGAATGCGATGCCGCTGGCGATCGCCGCGCCGGGGACACCGAGTTGCGGCATCCCGAAGCGCCCGAACACGAGGCCGTAGACGAGCGCGACGTTCACCACGTTGGTGAGCGCGCCGATCGCGAGCGGCGTGCGCGTGTCGCCCGCCGCGCGCAGCGCGGAACCGAGCGCGAAGTGAACGGCAAAGGCCAGCTGGAACGGCGCCAGCCAGCGGATGAACGACGCGGCAAGATCGATCGTGTGCGCGTCGAGGCGGAATACCGAGGCGAGCGTATGCGAGAAGAGCAGCGCCGGGAGGCTCACTACCAGCGCAACTCCCACGCACAAGACGAGCGAGGCGCGCGCCACGCGCTCGGCCTCGTCGCGGTTGCCGGCGCCCCACGAGCGCGCGACGAGCGCCGTCGTCCCCGCGGTGACCGCCATCAGCAGCGCCTGCAAGATGAAGAAGATCCGGTTGCCGGTCGTCACGGCCGCGATCGCCGGTGCGCCCAGCGAGCCGACGATCTTGGTGTCCACGAAGCCCACCAACGACGCGAGCAGATTCGTGACGATCGCCGGCCACGCGAGCTGCCAGATCCCGAGCGCCGGGCCATTCGTGCGGTGCGGCGCCGTCATGGGATCGCGCATTCTAGCCCCGCGGTCGTTTCTGCCAGTTGGAGTCTTGCGGTTGGCTTCTGCCGCTTGCATGAGCGCGTGCGCTGGCTGGCCGCTTCGGGCGCGCTCTGCCAGAGTTCGCCGCCGCGATGAAGATCTCGATGACGCTTCCGACGATGGCGCCCGGTTGCGACCGCGCGGCGCTGCTCGCCTGGTGTCGACGCATCGACGCGGGGCCCTTCACGAGCCTCGCGGCCGGCGAGCGCGTCAGCTTTCCGAACCTCGAGGTCGGCGTCGCGCTCGCCGCCGCCGCTGCGCTCACCGAACGCGTGCGCATCGTGTCGACGCTCTTCGTCGCGCCGCTCCATCCGGCCGCGCAGCTCGCGAAGCGCGTTGCGTCGCTCGATGTGTTGTCGGGCGGGCGCTTGACGCTCGGACTCGGCGTCGGGGGTCGCGAAGAGGACTACCGGGCGACCGGCGCGACGTTCGCGCGCCGCCACGCGCGGCTCGACGCGCAGGTCGCCGAAATGCGACGCATCTGGGCGGGCGAAGCAGCGGTCGCGGGCACGACTCCGATCGGTCCTGCACCGCTGCAGCCGGGCGGTCCGCCGATCCTCGTCGCAGCGGCCGGCGCGAAGCCGCTCGCGCGCGCGGCACGCTTCGCGGATGGCGTGCTCGGCTTCCAATTCGGGCCGCAGGCCGCCGAATCGGAGCAACTGGTACGCGATGCGGAAGCTGCCTGGCGCGATGCGGGTCGCACGAGCCGGCCGTATTGCACGACCAGCTTCTGGTTCGCGCTCGGCGGCGACGCGCGCGAGCGACTCGACCGCTATGCGCGTCGCTACCTCGCCGTCTTCGGCGAAGCGGCTGCCAGGGCGCTCGCCGCGCGCTGCCTCAGCGCGGGGGACGACGCGCTCCGCATCGCACTGCGCAGCGTTCGCGATGCTGGCATCGACGAGTGCTTCCTGGTGCCGACGAGCGCGGACATCGCGGAACTCGACCGCCTACAGGCGCTGCTCTGAAGACGCGTCTCGGATAGGCTAGACACACTGCACCCAACGAAAGGAAACCGCGATGCCCACCCTTCACGACTTCACGGCCCGCACGATCTTCGGCGAGGAGAAGTCACTCCACGACTACAAGGGCGAAGTCGTCGTCGTCGTGAACGTCGCTTCGAAATGCGGACTGACACCGCAGTACAAGGGCCTCGAGAAACTCTTCGAGATCTACCACGCGCGCGATCTCGAAGTGCTCGGCTTCCCGTGCAACCAGTTCGCCGGCCAGGAGCCCGGGACCGACGCCGAGGTGCAGGAGTTCTGCACGCTCACCTACGGTGTCTCCTTCCCGCTCTTCTCGAAGATCGACGTCAACGGCGCCTCGCGGCATCCGCTCTACGCGTGGCTCAGTGCGGAGGACGCGAAGCCCGAAGGCGCCGGCGACATCAAGTGGAATTTCGGCAAGTTCGTCGTCGGACGCGATGGCAAGGTGGTCGCGCGTTTCGCACCGCCGACGGCGCCCGACGATCCGGCTTTCATCGCAGCGATCGAGAAGGCGCTCGGCTGAGTGCCCGAAGCGATCGGTACCGCGCTCTGTCGCATCGACGAGATTCCGGATGGCGCCGCACGCGGCTTCACGATCGGTGGCGAGGCCGCGAAGCTGCGCATCTTCGCGGTGCGCCGCGGCGATGCCGTGCACGTCTACGTGAATCGCTGCCCCCACGTCGGTACGCCGCTCGACTGGGCGCCGGGCGAGTTCCTCGATCGCGAGCGGCGCCTCATCGTATGCGCCACCCACGGCGCGCTGTTTCGCGTCGACGACGGCCTGTGTCTCGCGGGCCCGTGCCAGGGCGACCGGCTCGAACCGTTTCCGATCGCGGTGCGCGAGGGCGTCGTCTACGCGCTCGACGAGTTCGCGGCGGACTTCGCTTGAGCTAAACAACGTCAGGCCTCAGGTGACTTTCCAATCGGAGGGATGAGAGATGACGATCAAGGTGGGCGACAGGATTCCGGCTGCGACGCTGAAGGTGCCAACCGCGGATGGCATAAAGGACCAGAGCACCGAGCAACTCTTCGGGGGCAAGAAAGTGGTGCTGTTCTCGGTCCCCGGCGCGTTCACGCCGACCTGTTCGATGAAGCACTTGCCGGGCTTCGTGCAGCAGGCCGCAGC
>JANLTC010000283.1:0-3236 GCA_031362725.1 Deltaproteobacteria bacterium
ACGTCGTTGATGAAGCTGACCTGACCCGGCCGGTAGAGCTTCGTCGCTCCCTGAGCGAGTTCGATGGGCTCGCCACTCGATGCTACACGAAACTGAACTTCGGAGATCTCGCCTTCGAGCACGGCCATCCAACAGTTCTGACTCGCGTGGTTGTGGATCGGACTCTGCTGACCGACGCTCCAGCACAACACGATCATCTCGAAGTGCTCGTTGCGGGCGACGAGGTTGCGCGTGTACTGATGCGGGCTGAAGCGCGCGAAGGCACGCCAGTCGTCGTTCTCACGTGCGTACTCGGCGATGATCTGCGCAGCGCGCGGCCCCTTGGGACTGCTCGCGAACTCGCGCAGCAACGCGCGCTCCAGCTCAGCGATCGGATTCGGCTTCACTAGCGAACTTCGCCACCACAGACTCCCGCCGAGTTGCGTGCCACACGGCCCGCATAATCACCGAGTGAACGGCACCGGACGCTGAATCGCAAGGCCCATTTGCTCACGGCTCGACCTACGTGCGCGCACGCGGCGTTCGATCGGTCGGGCCCGTCTCGATGTTCTCAACGCCACCGCGCGCGATGGCGAACATCACGCACGCTGAATTCTCCTCATTGCGAGCACGGTGCGGATCACCAATCGAAGCACTGCCTAGATCGCCGAGCGCGATGGGTCGATGAACGCTCCCAGCGGGATAGCGCACGAAAGAACCCGGCCCGTGCACTCCGAATTCGTCTTGGTAACCACCGACCAGGATGAGCACGTCCTCGATGCCGATGTGTCGGTGCGCGGGGTAGCCCGTGCCAGGCGCCATGCGAATCAACACCACCGAATCGCGAACGCCGGCCATGTCGGGCGCTGCCGCATGATGGTCGAGTATCGGGTACCACTGCACGCCTGGAATGCGTGTCGAGCGCCATGCGAGTCCGTGCAAGTCGAGCCGCACCGAAAATCCGGGGATGTTCATCGAGCAGAGAACTCAAGTTTCCACCCAGGGTAAGTCGCGTCGCGTGCGACCAGCAAGTGCGCGCGCACGCCCCTCGGTCACGCTCCCAGACGGTCAGGGAAACCCGTAAGAAAACGCTCGAAAGGAGCTTCCATCAGCTTGGGGCGCGACTAAGATTTCGCGTGTGTGGTCGGTCATGCATCGACCACGCATGTGAGTCCCACCGAGAGGTGCCGCACTTTGCGAGCGGTGCGGTACCCGGGAAGCTCGGTGGTGGCTCCTCTCTCCCTCGGGCCGGTGGCCTCAAAAACTACCGGCCCCCTTTATATTGCGTCCGCGTCCGGCGTGTTGCTTCGGCCCCTGCGAACCAGCTGGATCTCGAACACGTAGTCGGCGTGCCAAGGGGGGGGACAGTCAGACGGCGTTGTTGCTGTCCGTGCCTCGGCCGGCCTTGCCGCGTGCGCCACGGCCACCTGCGGGACCCGAAGGCTCTCCGGCACTCGCTCCCGCGATGGCGCCAACGGACATGCGTCCCACGCGCCCGATCCGTGTAATCGCCGACGCGATTGGAAGCCTCGTGCTGCCAAAGTGGGCTGCGTTGACTGCGCTCCAGCCACGGTCGCTTCCGCGCGCTATGTCGGGACGAAGCCCGGATGAACGGGGCTCGGTTGAATCGTCCGCTCTCTGCACGCACCGCGTCGATCGGCGTTCTCAGATTGAGAACTCGATCGCTCGGCAATGGTGAGTCTATCTCGAGCATCGGAGTGCTGAAGCGGTCCGGGCGCCCAAATAGGTGATCGCATATCGCATAGCAGGTGTTTGCAATTCCACACCACGGCCTGAAGTGTGCCTCGGCGGATGGAAACGTTGGGGATCGTGGTCAGCAACCTAAGTTCGACACTCGGCGCTTCCTCGGCGGGACGCTCAGTCGGTGCGCAGTTGCGGCTCGACCGCGCGCGCACTCGTCGTCGGATTCACCGACGTCTCGACTTCTGGTGGGCCACCGCGGTTTATCTGTCTCGTCGACGGTGACGGCACGCAGGTGACCGCGGCGCGCTGGCGCAACCTCCTGCCGTTGGCAGTGATTCAGATCGCGCGTGTGTGCTGCTGGCGGGCCTCTCAAACGAAAGGCCGCAACGCGGTCGGCTAGCGGTGTTCGTGTTCGGTGATCTTGTCGGGATGCTGCTGGTCGTGCGCGTGCGGAAAGAACGCGCGAGGAAAGAGGCGCTTAGCGGGCACTGGTGGTCATCTCATTCCACAGCGTTCGTTCATGCCCTGAATGCAACGCGTGCAAGCTTGTCGCCGCCCACTTTTGGGGAGGCTGCGGCGGGGCATTTCGTCGGCTTCATCGAGATCAACTTGGGTAGCTTTCAAGGTGTGAACGTTCCCCGTGGTCGCAGAACGCGGATTTGAGCGATCGCATGGCGGTTGGGTGAGTTCAGGTCGTGCGGCTCGATCAAGGAGTTACGACCCACTGATGTTGTGCCGCGTCGAACTCCGAGAGTTGCAGGGTTCGCGAGTTGGCGTTGTACAACGCAGCCACAGCGACACCGTCTCGGAGCACAGAAGTCGGAGCAGTCGGCACACCGACCAGCACAACTTCGTCGCTGAGTCCGTCGTTGCTCGACAGCGTCACAGTGAGTGGCTGCGTGACATGCAGCCCGGCGGATTCGCAGTTGACGCTGATCCGCTTCAGATTGGCCGTCGCGGACAGATCGAGCCGATTCTGACTCGCGTCGACGCTCCACGTGAACGGCGTGAAGCGATACGCCTCGTCTTGCTCGATACCGAAGTGGAAGAACCGACCGTCCTCGTCGGCGAGCGTGCGTCCCGATGACGGAAGCTCGAGTGTGAACTTCGACACGTAGTCGCACACCTGAACTTCGTCCAGCGTGTGCCAAGTGTGCGCCGATGAGGGAACCATGTGGAGCGCGTTGCCTTGGTTTTGATCCTCGATGTGGTTGGAGAACTTCACCGTTTCACTGAATAGCGCCAGCGACGGATCACCATCGGCGAGCCAAGTCAGCGTCGGAACATAGCTGAGGTTGCGGGCCATGTCAGTCGCGGGGTCGATCGTTCCTGTCCACGGGCTCAGGTCGAAGGCGGACACTCGGAGATAGTTGAACGTGTACGCCCACGGCGGCCCTTGGAACCAATAGTCGAGGATGTCGCGCACCTCCAGGTTCGAGCCGAACGCGGGAACGTTGTCGTCAGCATCATTGTCGTCGGACTCCAAGTAATACGTGTGCGTCAAGGAGATCCCGCCCGTGTGGTCGCAGATCGCGGCGAACATGATGCGTTCC
>JANLTC010000321.1:0-3629 GCA_031362725.1 Deltaproteobacteria bacterium
CTCGCGACTGACGACGGCCATCTGTGCCGCCTGAAAGCCAAAGCCAACTTCAAGGCGCTCGGACCCCGTCTCGGGGCGCAGATGAAGGGGGCGGCGCGTGCGATCGAAGCGTTGCCGCAGTCTGAAGTGGCTCGATTGCGGGCCGGCCAGACCGTGTCCGTCGACGTCGAGGGACCGCTCGCGGTGGGGCCCGACGACGTGCAGATCACGGTCGAAACTCAGGCGACGTTCGACGTCGAAACCGATGGCCGTTTCGTCGTCTACCTCGATTTGGAGCTCGACGACGCGCTCGTGTGCGAGGGGCTCGCGCGTGAAGCGATCAATCGCATCAATGGACTGCGGAAGGACCGCGGGCTGCTCGTCGAGGATCGGATTCGATTGCACCTCGATGCGAGCGGGGATCCGTTGCTCGCGCGTGCGCTGATCGATCACGCCGAGCTGATCCGCGCGGAGACGCTCGCCGTCGAGCTCTCCACGGACGTTGCGGCACACGATTGGGGCGCGAGCGAGGAGTTCGATCTCGGCGCGGGACGACGACTCAAGGTTCAGCTCCGTCGCAATTGACGGATCCATGCGTCGATCCAGTGCAGTTTCGGTTGTGAGGTGAATCGCCGGGGGCTAGCTTGTGCTCCACGGGGTAGCCCTGGCGTGCAGGTGT
Organism: Deltaproteobacteria bacterium; assembly: GCA_031362725.1. Classification (GTDB taxonomy): domain Bacteria; phylum Myxococcota_A; class UBA9160; order UBA9160; family PR03; genus PR03. Next base: position 659 of record JANLTC010000321.1, read on the forward strand.
CCTGTCCAGCACCCCGGAGCCGAATGACTATCTACGGGCCCTGTTCTATGCCGCGGCAACCCCGCGTCGTGTTGGGCCCCCCTGGAACCTGTTGGTTCCGGGTCACGACCGGCACGGCAACGCTGGGGCCCCCGATTCATACCGTCGCGCGCGAAGTTCGCGCCGATGACCCTCTTGCTTCAGGCTGACGATCACCGCATCGCGCGCGATGGGCGCGCCTGGGGCTGGACTCGTGTCGCGCGCGACAGCAGCGTGTGGATCGAGCGCTTCGCGTGCGCCCGAATCGCCGAGGGCTGACTCGCCACGCGCGCGACTGAAGTCTCGGCCCCCCCTCCAAAGTTGAGGCGCGGAAGGCTCGCCGACCGACGTCCTCACCGCCGCTCTGCGGCAGGGCGAGGGCGCATGGCACAGGACTCATCTCCGGCTCGCGCTGTCTCACGTAGCGAGCGATTGTTCCCGATTGGGGCGATCCGCACTGCATGCGAGAGCTCATGCCCCGTCGTGCTTCGTCCGCCGCGCTCCGTAATCCGCAGCAGTTCGGGGACCGCGGCTACTCGGAGAGCGATCGTCGTCGCTCGCAGTGCTCGACTCTCTGGTGCCAGCGAATTCGTTCGAAGCGCCTTCGACGACGCACAGTTTTCGGGCACACGGGTGTGTGCGCGCATCGGCCATGGCTATCATCGCGACGCAGCTTCCGCTCTTCGGTGACTTGGCTGCTACGAGGGGCCGTTTCGAGGTAGTTCGTCCGATGCGTGCGATGTTGTTCCTGCTCCTAGGAGGAGCGCTCTTGTGGTTCGTGTGGGAGAACTCAGGCCTCGCGCGTGCAACGTCCGGCGCGGTGGAAGGCGAGGCGCCGGGCGTGCTCCAGCCGGTCGAGGATTCGGACGCGCAGCGCGCCGAAGCCGCGACTCTGGATTCGCCGTCCGCCTCGGAGGTGGTCTCCACTCCGGTCGGTGCTGCCCCCGCGGATTCGCCCGCCATGCCCGTCGCGGTGACTGGATCGATCTCGACTCTGCAGGCGGCGACCCTTACGACACCTCTCTCGTCGCCCTCCGGTGAGGGGAATGATCGCTCGCTCGAGATCGCCGTCGCCGGCGAGCTCGTGCACCGGCCGGCCAAGTTGGCCGAGTTCCTGAACTCAAGAGGCCGCGACTTTCCAGCGGCCCAACGCGACTTTGCGTTGATATTCGCGGAGCTCGCCAACCGATCCCCTGAGGAGTCACGCGAGGCTGCGCGCCGCGCTCGGGAAGCTCAGGGGCTGACCCAAGCGGAGCTGAGATTGCTCGACCAACTGATCGCGGCCACCGGTCAGCGCGCTGTGCCTGCCGCAGCATCCGACGAAACGCCGCTTGTTCATGCGGCCTCGATGAGCTGGCTTGCGTATAACGCCGAGCGGGCATTGGCAGCCGCTCATCATCGGGACGCGTCGCGCGTGTACTCTGATCTCCTGCTCGACGAAGTCCAGGCGCCGTGGGCTGCAGACGCGGACACGCTGCGCCGGTGGAGTACTCAGCTCGCGCGCGCTCAGTCGCGCTACCAATGGGATAAGTCGGCGGATTGGCCCGCGTTAGAAGTTAGGGTCGAGAAGGGCGACAGTCTGATCAGCATCCGGAAGCGAGTCCTCGAGCAGCATCCCGAAATGCTCCTCTGCACCGGCCAGATCGAGCGTGCCAACGGCATACAGGGCAGGACGATCCAGCCCGGTCAGACTCTCCGTGTGCCGAGCACGAGAGCTCATGTGCTCGTCGACCTCGACGCGCATTGGGTCTTCTACATGCTCGGTGACGTCGTCGCCGCGGCCTGGGAGGTGGGGATCGGGAAGGCCAGCAGCGAGACCCGCCCAGGCCAGTACACGGTGGGGGACAAGCGCACCGAACCCATGTGGTTCCCGCCCGGCCGCGATCCCGTTCCGTTTGGAGATCCCGCGAACCCGCTGGGTACGCGATGGATCGCTTGGCTCAATCCCGATGGGAGCACGTCGCGGCTGGGATTCCACGGAACGAACGATCCCGAGAGCATCGGGCAAGACCGCAGCGAAGGCTGCATCCGCATGCGCAATCCAGACGTCGAGGAGTTGTTCGAGATCCTCCCCAAGGGCGCGGCGATCACCGTGCGCCCGTGAGGTGATTGGGGTCGATACGCGTCTCGGTCTCGCGCCGGGGCAGCCCTTCTCGCGTGATCCGCGGCGGGGAGTCCTCGGCTCCACGTTCGAATCGGGTCGAGTCCCGTCGGCAGGCCCGAGCAATGGTCGCGGGAGCGCGAGGGCTTGAGCCGATCGTGCGTATCCAGTCGCGTGTTGCGAGGGGAGTCGGGAGGCGCCCGCCCGGTGTTTCGGCCATTCCCGGTACGAGTAGTCCGGGTTTCCGCACGCCTTTGCCGGGTAGGATGACGCAATATTGTGGCCTACTTCCGGCGTCGTAACTCCATTGAATACCTAGAATTGCGCTCGTATCGCCCTTCCGTGGCAAGAATGCTTCGGCGGGGCATTGACGCGCACCGCGAAACACCTATCATCCCGCTCCCCCAAGCGCGGCGCATCGATGTGCGACGCATGGGATTGCAGCTCAAACCGGCCCTGCGAACGGCATCCGCCGCCCGCGAGTCGTGTGATCTTTGAAAACAAGGGTGGCCCTTGAAACCGTGCGAGCGAGGCCGGCATCCCTCGGGGATGCGGCCAATCTCCAAAGATAAGATAGCCAACAAACATTCAAAAAATTGAAGGGTTTGATTCTGGCTCAGAACGAACGTTAGCGGTGTGGATTAGGCATGCAAGTCGTGCGCGAAAACCTTCGGGTGAGTAAAGCGGCGAAAGGGTGAGTAACACGTAATCAACCTACCCCTCAGACTGGAATAACCACTGGAAACGGTGGATAATGCTGGATGTTCCTGTCGGGAGGCATCTCTTGATTGGCAAACGGTGGCGTAAGCTGCTGCTGAGGGAGGGGGTTGCGGGCTATCAGCTAGTTGGTGA
>JANLTC010000216.1:0-7843 GCA_031362725.1 Deltaproteobacteria bacterium
GGCGGGACGTTCGGCCAGAACCCGCGAAGCCCTCCGGTCGTCAGGCCGGCAGGCGCCTCGCAGTGCCGACGCGAAGCTGCGACGCCCGCCGCCGAGGACGTTCTGGCCGAACGTCCCGCCCCCGCGCTCCCCGCATCGGCTTTCCAACTTCCGTGGCTGCGCCTCGCCGCACGATTCGGTATCGAGTCGCTGCGTCGCCCGTCGTTTGGAGCCCCCATGACCGATTCCCGTTCCGAGTTCCCCATCGTGATCATCGGCGCCGGCTTCGCCGGGATCGGGATGGCGATCCAGCTGAAGAAGGCCGGCATCCATTCCTTCACGATCTTCGAACGCGCTGGTGAGATCGGCGGCACCTGGCGCGACAACACGTATCCCGGCGCGGCCTGCGACGTGCCCTCGCACGCGTACTCGCTGTCGTTCGAGCAGAACCCCGGCTGGACCCATCGCTTCTCGCCGTCGGAGGAGATCCAGAACTACCTGCTCGGCATCGTCGACAAGTGGCAGCTGCGCTCGCATCTGCGTCTCGGCACCGAGATCGTCGAAGCGCGCTTCGACGAGACGCAGGGCGCCTGGGCGCTCAGCACCGACAAGGGCGACACCGTGACGGCACGCGTCGTGGTGTCGGGCGTCGGTGGACTCGTCGATCCGGCGCTGCCCGACATCAAGGGGCTCCAGAGCTTCGGCGGCGAACTCTTCCACACTGCGCGCTGGAATCACGACTTCGAACTCACCGGCAAGCGCATCGGCGTGATCGGCACGGGCGCGAGCGCCGTGCAGGTGGTGCCGTCGATTGCGCCGCAGGCGCAGCGTCTCGCCGTCTTCCAGCGCACGCCGGCGTGGGTCGTGCCGAAGCACGACAAGCGCTATTCGGCGCGCGCGCGCCGGCTCTTCGCGCGCTTCCCGTTCTTGCTGCACGCGAGCCGCTTCTTCCAGTATCTGCTGAGCGAGATCTGGGGACCGATGATCTTCCTCGATGCGCCGCGGCTGTCAGCGGTGGGCGAGCGGCTGTCGACCGCGCACCTGCACGCGCAGGTGAAGGACCCCGCGCTGCGCGAGAAGCTGATGCCGCATTTCCAGTTCGGCTGCAAGCGCATCCTGGTGTCGGACGAATACTGGGCGAGCTTCGAGCGCGACAACGTCGATCTGGTGACCGACGGCATCGAGGAGATCGTGCCCGAGGGCATCCGCACCGCGGATGGCACGCTCCACGAACTGGACGCACTGGTACTGGCGACCGGATTCGCGCTCGGGCTGGCGTCGGCGCCGTTTCCGATCACTGGCCGCGGCGGTCGTATGCTCGACGACGTGTGGAAGAACGGCGCGGTCGCCTACAAGGGTATGACGGTCGCGGGCTTCCCGAACTGGTTCATCCTGATGGGCCCCAACACCGGGCCGGGACACACCTCGGTTCTGATCTATACCGAGGCGCAGATCGCCCACACGCTCGCTGCGATCGAGAAGCTCCGCGAAGGACACAAGTGGGTGGATGTCCGCCAGGCGGTGCAGGATCGCTACAACGCCGGCATCCAGGGCCGCATGAAGCACATGGTCTGGTCTACCGGCTGCAAGCCCTGGTATCTGTCGAAGGACGGCAGCAACCACTCGCTGTATCCGGGTCTCGCGGGCGAGTACGCCGTGCGCACTCGCCATTTCGATTCCGGCGACTACGAAATCGCGCGGTTCTGACGCGCGGCTACGGGAGCAGCACGATCTTGCCGGTGACGCGCCCGGTCTGGCTGAGCGCGTGCGCCTGCTCGGCGTCGGCCAGCCGGAAGCGCTGCGCGATGTTCAACTTCAGCTTGCCCGCCGCGATCGCGTCGACGACATGCCCGAGTCGCTCGCGCGTGGGCTGGCCGAGCACGGCCTTCGATGAGAACGGCGGCACGAATAGCTGCGCGATGTTGCCGACGGATTCCCCGCTGACGATCACGTGGCGTCCGCCCGGGGCGAGCAGCGCGCGACAACCGGCGCCGGAATAGCTGCCGACACAATCGACGACCAGCTGATACGGACCGTGTTGCTTCGCTTGCACGAGCGCATCGGTCTTGCCGTAGTCGAGCACGACGTCGGCGCCGAGTCCGCGCACGAGCGCTTCATTCCTGCCGGAACACACCGCGACGACGAAGCCGCCGCGAACGTGTTTCGCAATCTGCAGCGCCAGTTGTCCGACACCGCCGGAGGCGCCGAGGATCAGCGCCTTCTGGCCGGACGCGAGGTGGCCGAGTTCCACCACCGACATCCACGCGGTGACGCCCGCCACGGGCAATGCGCCCGCGATCTCGAAATCGAAGTCCGCTGGCAGCGCGCACAGCTGATCCGGGCGCACGAAGACGGTGTCGGCATACGAGCCGCGCTGCCCGCGTGAGAAGTTGGTGCCTCCGAGGACCCGCTCTCCGACGCGCACGTCCGTGACCTTCGCTCCGACGGCATCGACGACACCGGCAAAGTCGACGCCGACGACGACCGGCGGCTTCGGGCCGAGTAGTCGTGCGGCGAGTCGCAACGGACCTTTCTCGCGCATCTTCCAATCGACGGGATTGACGCCGATCGCCCTCACCGCGACGCGCACCTCGTCCGCGCGCGGTTCGGGGGTCGGAATCTCGACGAGGGCGAGCGGCTCGCCCTTCTTCCACGACGACTGTGCCATCAGCTTCATGAGGACCCCGTTGCGGGCGAGTAGCACAGCACGCTGCCCGCCAGCCGGCGTGGTAGGCTCGGCCCTCGCTCTTTCGAAAGGATGCCCGGATGCTCCGCAATCTCGCGATCGCGCTGCTCGTGCTCGTCGCCCTCGCGGGCGCCGGCGTTTGGTGGGCCAAGCGGAACCTGGTTGCGACGCCGCCGGCGCCGGCTGAACTGGCTCGCGTTGCGGATCCGAGTTCGGCGCGAACACTGCCGAATGGCGGTGACCTGGTCGGTTACGCCGGCCGCTACGGGAGTCACGTCTGGCTCGGCATTCCGTATGCGCAGCCGCCGGTGGGCGACCGTCGCTGGCGCGCGCCCGAGGCGCCGACAGCATGGAGTGGCACGCGCGAGGCTCTCGCGTTCGGCAATCACTGCCCGCAGTTCGCGAGTCCGTTCGCGGGTGTCTCCGACGTTCCCGCCGGTGCGATCACCGGTGCGGAGGACTGCCTCTTCCTCAACATCTACGCGCCGCGCCTGGATCGCGCTGCGGCGGCGCAGAAGAAGCTCCCGGTGATGGTCTGGATCCACGGCGGCGGTAACGTGATCGGCCTCTCGGACTTCTACGACGGCGGGCGCATCGCGCAGACGCACGACGTCATCGTCGTGACGATCAACTACCGGCTCGGTCCGCTCGGCTGGTTCCGCCACGCATCTTTGCGTGAGGGCGCGACGCCGGCGGAGCAGTCGGGCAACTTCGCAACGCTCGATCTGCTGCGCGCGCTCGCGTGGGTGCGCGATGACATTGCGGCATTCGGCGGCGATCCCGGCAACGTCACGATCTTCGGCGAATCGGCGGGCGGCAGCAATGTGTTTTCGCTGTTGCTGTCGCCGCTTGCGGGCGGACTCTTCCAGCGCGCCGTCGTGGAGAGCGGCAGCACCGGGATGGACTCGCTTGCCGATGCCGAGCACTTCCGCGACGACGCCGAGCCGGGTCATCCGCGCTCGTCGAACGAAGTCCTCACGCGGCTGCTGGTCGCGGATGGCAAAGCAGTCGATCTGGCAGCCGCGAAGGTCGAGATTGCGTCGCTGCCGCCCGCCGCAATCGCGAGCCTGCTGCGTGGCAAGTCGCCCGAACAGCTCTTCGCCGCCTACGAGCGCGAACCGGACGAAGGTCTGCTCGACATGCCGCGCATGTTCGCGGATGGCGTCGTGCTGCCCACCGGAGACCCGCTCGAACGACTCGCCCGTCCCGATGGCTGGAACCGGGTGCCGGTCATCGCAGGCACCAATCACGACGAGAACAAGCTCTTCCTGTTCGTGAACCCCGCGTTCGTGACGCGCTGGTTCGGCATCGTGCCGCACGTGAAGGAACCCACTTTGTTCCAGGCGACGGCCGACGCACAGAGCGCGATGTGGAAGGCCACCGGCGCCGATGGTCCCGCTGCGGCGATGTGGAGCACGCAGCCAAACGTCTTTGTGTATCGCTTTGACTGGGACGAGGAACCGAGCCTGCTCGGGATCGATCTCGGCGCCTATCTCGGTGCTGCGCACGGCTTCGAGATTCCGTTCGTGTTCGGCCACTGGGATCTCGGCAAGCAGGGGAACGTGATCTACAACGACGCGAACCGGGCGGGTCGCGAGGCGCTCGCCGAGCAGATGATGTCGTACTGGGCGAACTTCGCGTGGACCGGCGATCCGGGTCGCGGTCGCAACGGCGACATGCCGGCCTGGGGCGCGTGGGATGGCCGACCGGGCGCGCACAAGTACATGATCCTCGATACACAGGAAGGCGGCGGCTCGCGGATGGGCTCGGAACCCGTGACGCGCGAATCGGTCGTCGCGTCGGTCGACGCCGACCCGCGCCTCACCTCGCAGCGCGATCGCTGCTTCGTCTACCGCGAACTCGCCCGCTGGTCGCGAGGCTTCAGCGAAGCCGACTACGCCACCGCCGGCCACGAGGGCTGCGCCCCGTACCCGTTCGAGACATTCCCGTGGAACTGAGGAGAAAGGGGACGGTCCTCGAAATGGACTGGCTGTGGACTACAGGGACAGGCTTGGACGCAGGTGTGTCCCCTTTCTCCCCGGCCCGTCCATGACGAGGACCGTCCCCTTTCTCCTCGGGCAGCGATCCGATGCGTTGGTGGTGTTTGGCGCGACCGGCGATCTCGCGTTCAAGAAGATTTTTCCGTCGCTGCACGCGATGGCGCGACGCGGGCGACTCGATGTGCCGGTCGTGCTGGTCGGTCGCGAGGACGTACCGCTTCGGGGCCTGGTCGCGCGCGCGCACGAAAGTATCGAGAAGCATGGCGGCGGCGTCGACGAAGCGGCGTTCGCGACGCTCAGTCGCGCGCTGCGTTATGTCGGTGGCGACTACGGCAGCGACCGCTTCTACGAGCTGTTGCGCGCCACGCTCGACGGCGCCGAGCGCCCGCTCTACTACCTCGCGATCCCGCCGAGCGCGTTCCCAAACGTGGTCGACGGTCTCGGCCGCGCCGGCTGTGCGACGGAGGGCGCGCGCATCGTCGTCGAAAAGCCCTTCGGTCGCGACTTCGCCTCCGCGGTCGAACTCAACCAGACACTGCACCGACTCTTTCCCGAGTCGGCGATCTTCCGCGTCGATCACTTTCTCGGCAAGGAGCCGGTGCTGAACCTGCTCTACTTCCGCTTTGCGAACTCGTTCCTCGAGCCGATCTGGAATCGCCAGTACATCGAGCAGGTGCAGATCACGATGGCGGAGAGCTTCGGTGTGCAGGGGCGCGGGAAATTCTACGAGGAGGTCGGCGCGATTCGCGACGTGGTGCAGAACCACCTGCTGCAGGTCGTCGCGCTGCTCGCGATGGAGCCGCCGACGAGCGGCTTGGCCGATGCGATCCGCGACGAGAAGGTGAAGATCCTGAAAGCGATCCACCCGCTCTCGCCGCAGCAGCTCGTGCGCGGTCAGCTCCGCGGCTACCGCGAGGAGCCTGGCGTTTCACCGGTCTCGCAGGTGGAAACCTACGCCGCGCTCGCGCTCGAGATCGATTCGTGGCGCTGGGCCGGCGTGCCGTTCCTGATTCGCACCGGGAAGTCGCTACCGCTCACCGCGACCGAAGTCCGTGTCACGTTGCGACGCCCTCCGCAACAGGTCTTCGCTGGCATCGAGCTGGAGCAGGGGGTGCCCAACTATCTGCGCTTCCGGCTCGGTACCGACGCCGAGATCGCGATCGGCGCACGCACGCGCAAACCCGGCGACGACCCGCGCGATGGCATCGCTGGCGAGACGGTCGAACTATTCGTGTGCGCGAACCGCGGCGAAGGACTCGAGCCCTACGAGCGCCTGCTCGGCGACGCGATGGAAGGCGACCCGACGCTCTTCGCGCGGCAGGACGAAGTGGAAGAAGGCTGGCGCATCGTCGATCCGCTGCTGACACAGGCTTCGCCGGTGGTTCTCTACGAACCGAAGAGCTGGGGACCGCGCGAGGCCGACGCACTGGCGAAAGGCGGCTGGCACGAGCCCGGACCGCCGGCTTGTGGCTGAGCGCTGGCCTGATGAACCCCGTCGCTCACCTCTGGCTCGCTAGGCGGGAGCGCTAACCGAGACCGTTGCGCCGCCGGGCGCCGACTGCCGCGAGGCCGGCTCCCAACAGCAACGCGCTCGCGGGCTCCGGCACGCCGACCAGTCGCAACGCGTAGACGCTCTGGTCGAGTCCGCCGCCATCGTCGGAAACCAGCAGCAGGTTGCGATCGCCGCCCGCGAGTGTCGGCCCGAGCGCAATGCCCTCGAAGTTGTCGTCCGGGAAGAAACCCTCCCAGAGCAGCGTCTTCGTGACGAAGGTCACGCCGACGCTGGTCAGTGACGCCACTGCCGTGACGTCACTCGCGCCGCTGAAATCCACCAGGTAGATGCGGTTGCGGAGATCGATGTCGGGGAAGCTGATCAGCCCGGCGCTGCGTTCGAGTACCAGAAGCTGACCGCCGGGCAGCGCAACCAGGTCGGAAACTCCGCCGTTGGTGTTGACGACCGTGCCGGGAACGACGCCGCCACTGACGCGATAGGCCCACTGGCTCGTGGGCGTGAGATCGGGCGCGAGCTGCTGGAGTCGCACGCGTGTGCTGGCGTTGCCGCCGCCGCTCGGACCGTCGACGCTGAGGGCTTCTTCGTTCACCGTCCAGAGCAGACCGGTGTCGGGCGCGCGGGTGAGCGATTCCCAGCCGAGGTTCGTGCGCTGGTTCGCGAACACCGCGAGCGCGGGTGCGCTCGTCGGCCCCGCCTCTGCAAGTGCGCGGCCGGTGGCGAGATCGTGCTGGCGAATGCGCGGGCCGACTTCGTCCGACACGAAGACCGACGTGCCGCCGGCGCCGAGCGCGATGCCCTCGATGTCACGGGTCGTCGGGAACGGCGTGCCGTTGCTCTGCGTCAGCGGCAGCGACGACACCGTCGTGGCGTTCGTGATCGTGCCGGTGACGGGGTCGATGGCGACCGAGAGCCGGTAGATTCGCGGCTGGTCGTCCGACACCGCGAGGAACTCGGACGTGCCGGGAACCCAGGTGACACCGCTCAGTTCGCGCGGCGAAATGCCAGCTCCGTCCGCGAGCGCGACCGGGCCCTGGCCGGGGTCTACGATCGTGACGGCCGATGCGAGGGTCGGCGCGAGGAGTGCGGCGAGGAGCAGAGCGAAGAGCGTCGGGCGCAGCGGCAGCATGGGTGGCTCCAGGTTCACCAGGAGAAGGGGACTCGGACGGGGACGTTGGTTGCGCGAGTTGCGTCGGGGAAAGCCTGCGCATCGTCGATCAATTCACTTAGCGACGCAACTCGCGCAACCAACGTCCCCTTTCTCAGACGCGCAGCAACCCGCGGCCAGTGATGAGCGGCAAGTCGAGTGCAGAAAGCAGGCCGGGTGGGGCGTCGCAGACCGCGGGGATCGCGTTCACGAGGCGCGTTGCGGTCAGCACCACGCCGCCGACGGCGTGATCGCCGTGCTCGTCCCAGAACTCGTACTCGCAGCGCATGCCGGGGACGCCCTTCACCAGCACGCGGTACGAGCCGTTGCCCTGCGGCCAATCGGGGGCGAGATCGTCGTCCATGCGTGTCACGTGCTCGACCACCAACACCGACTTGCCGCGGGTGATGCCGCGCACTTCGAAGCGCAGCGCGGCGGTCGTGCCGGGTTCGATCGTGTGGCCCTGGATGTCGAGTCGCTTCGTTGCGGGCAGCCGCTCGCTCCACTCTTCGATGCGATCG
>JANLTC010000217.1:0-6703 GCA_031362725.1 Deltaproteobacteria bacterium
GGGGGGGGGGCGCGCCCGGGGGCGGGGGGTCCCGCCCCCCGCTCGCTGCCTTCGCGGCGTCGGACTGGGATTGGCCGCGCCGGCTCGACTACCCTCGCCGCGCTCGCGCGACCGCCACCACTCGGAAGGCATGGCGCGGAGCCGACGGAGGCGCGCCATGTTCACGATCTCGACGCACGCAGCGAAGCAGCCCGACCGGGCGGCGGTGATCTTCGGCAACGGAGAGTTCACCGAGAGCTATGGGCAGCTCGAAGAGCGATCGCGGCGGATCGCGCATGTGTTCCGGCGCAGCGGCTTGGTGCCAGGCGACTGCGTGGCCGCGCTGATCGCGAATGACGACGTCTTCTACGACCTGTTCTGGGCGTGTCACCGCGCCGGGCTCTACTTCACACCGGTGAACTGGCACCTGCAGCGCGACGAGGTGCAGTACATCGTCGACAACTGCGACGCAAAGTTGTTCATCGCGCATGCGCGCTTCGCGGAGATGGCGCTGGCGGTCGCGCAGGAACTGCCACGACTCGTGATGTCGGCGAGCGTCGAGGGCGCGGTTCCGGGCTTTCGCGCGCTCGAAGACGAGATCGCGTCGGCGCCACAGCACGAGCCGCTCGGCGAAGAACTCGAAGGCTCGGTGATGCTCTACTCGTCAGGGACCACCGGCCGACCGAAGGGCGTGCGCCGTCCCTTCATCGCGGCGCCGGCGGGCGATCCGAAGGCGACGATCCTGAACGTCGGCCTCGCGCTGCTCTTCGGCATGAAGGAGGGCGACGTGTATCTGTCGCCTGCGCCGCTCTACCACGCGGCGCCGCTGGCGTTCTCGTCTGCGCAACACCGGATCGGTGCGACGGTGGTGGCGATGCGCAGTTTCGATGCCGAAGAAGCGCTGCGCATCCTCGAGGCACAGCAGGTGACGACGTCGCAATGGGTGCCTACGCACTTCAAGCGACTGCTCTCGTTGCCCGACGCAGTGCGCGCCCGCTACGACGTCTCGAAGCTACGCGTCGCGGTGCATGCTGCTGCGCCCTGCCCGATCGCCGTGAAACAGGCGATGATCGAATGGTGGGGGGATGCGATCCAGGAGTACTACGCGGGAACCGAAGGCGGCGGCACGCTGATCCGCGCGCAAGACTGGCTCACTCACAAGGGCTCGGTCGGTCGCCACTGGTCCGGCGGAAAAGTGCACATCCTCGACGAGGACGGCCAGCCGATCGAGGAGCCGAACCGCGAAGGCGCGATCTACTTCGCGGCGCCACCCGATCCCCGTTCGCGCTTCAACTACTACAAGGACGACAAGAAGACCGCCGACACCTATCGAGGAGATCTCTTCACGATCGGCGACATCGGCTATCTCGATGCCGAGGGCTTCCTCTATCTCACGGATCGGCAGGCGAACATGATCATCTCGGGTGGCGTCAACATCTACCCGCAAGAAACGGAGAGCCATCTGGTCACGCATCCCAAGGTGCACGACGTCGCGGTCATCGGCGTGCCGAACGACGAGATGGGCGAAGAGGTCAAGGCCGTCGTCGTGCCGGCGGCTGGCAGCGAAGCGAGCCCCGCGCTCGCGAACGAATTGATCCAGTTCTGCCGCGCGCACATCGCCCACTACAAGTGCCCGCGCACGATCGACTTCGTCACCGCGTTGCCGCGCACGGAAACCGGCAAGATGCAAAAGCGCATGCTGCGCGACCGCTACTGGCAGGGCCATCAGAGCCGGCTGGTCTGAACACCGACGCGAGACACCGAGGTCGCGCGCCATCCCTTCCACGGTTGGAAGGCACCGGACGCGCGCATACAGGAATCTGGAGGACCCCGATGATCAACGACACCAAATGGACCGCGGCCGATGTTCCCGAGCAGTCCGGCCGCGTTGCAGTCGTGACCGGTGCCAACAGCGGACTCGGCAGCGAAACGGCACTCGGTCTCGCGGCGAAGGGCGCCCACGTGGTGCTCGCCTGCCGAGACGCTGCAAAGGCGCAGTCCGCGTTGGTTGTGATCCGCACGCGCTGCCCCTTGGCTTCGATCGAGGTGCTGGCACTCGACCTCGCGTCCCTCGCGTCGATCCGCGCGTTCGCAGACGCCGTTGGCACGCGACACGCGCGCCTCGACCTGCTGTGCAACAACGCCGGCGTGATGGCGATTCCGCAGCGCCGCACCGCGGACGGCTTCGAGATGCAACTCGGTACCAATCACCTCGGCCACTTCGCGCTCACCGGCTTGTTGCTACCGCAGTTGCTGGCGACGCCGAAGTCGCGCGTCGTGTCGGTGAGTTCTTCGGCGCACCGCCCCGGTAGGATCCATTGGGACGATCTGCAGCTCGAGCGCAGCTATGGCAAGTGGCACGCGTATGCGCAGAGCAAGCTCGCCAATCTGCTCTTCGCCTTCGAACTCGATCGGCGCCTGCGGAAGGCGGGCGCGTCGGTGATCAGTGTCGCGGCACATCCCGGTTACGCGGCGACCAATTTGCAGGCTGTCGGCGCACGGATGGAGGGTGCGCGCATCTCCGAGAAGATATTCGCACTCGGCAACAAGCTCTTCGCGCAGAGCGCGGCAATGGGTGCACTGCCGACTCTCTACGCCGCCACCGCAGCCGCGGTGCAAGGCGGCGACTACTTCGGCCCCGACGGCTTCAGCGAAATGTGGGGGCACCCGCGCAAAGTGGGATCGACCGCCCGCTCGAAGGATCTCGCGGACGCGGCGCGACTGTGGGAACTCTCCGAGAAGCTCACGGACGTGCGCTTCGCCGCTCTCTCGTGATCGCTCACGGAGGGTTCGCGAGTGCGACGCGGGGCCGAACGGCCGGCGGAGACAAGGATGGCGGCGCGTCCCTGCGCTGCGCCGGAAGCCAGAGTTCCACGAGCATCCACAGCGAGTAGGCGACCAGGATCCAGGACGACACTGCATAGCCGAGCGCGCGACCGGGGAATTGGATCACGCAGACGGCCCAGCCAACGGTTGCCGCGAGCAGCGCGAGCGCGATGCGCGGCCTGCGTGTCGCGAGTGGCGCGCCCATCACCACGAAGCCCAGGTAGTACGAACCCGGCATCGTCAGCAGTGGAATTGCCGCCGCACCCATGGCGACGGCCTCCCAATCGGCGAGTTGGAGTTCGCCATCGCGATCGCGCGACGCGCCGCGCCAGCATGCGCCTGCGAAGAGCGCTGCGAACAGTGCGAGCCCCCCCAACTGCCAGCCTCGGCGCGCTTCCAGCGTGCGCTCCTTGTTGGCCTGGATCGATTCCTCGCGCTCGCTCTCGGTGCCCTCCCGCCAGTCGGGCGGCGCCGCGCGGGTGAAGCGCAGCCCGTACTCGAGGCCCAGCGAATTCTTCGGCTTGAACGCGAGCATGCCGCGCGTGTTCTCCGCAAACTCGAGCCACACAGATAAGCCCCGTCCCGCGACCATCGTGCCCGCCGCCGCGATCCCGATCGTCGCGACGCTGGCGCCCAGCACGAAGCGCCAGAAGCCGCGCGTCGCCTCCTTGTGTCGCACCCAGACACAGAGTTCGCGTAATCCGTAACCGAAAAAGAAACAAGCCGGAAAGACGCGCTCCATCGCGGCCAGCGCGAGCAACGCGCCACTCGCAGCGGGACGCTTCCGGGCCATCAGGCACACGCCGATCACCGACGCCGAGAGCCAGAGTTGCCGCAGAAAGGCGTCGCCCGTCCACTGGTAGCTGGTGTGCCCCGAAGCGCCCCACGCAATCGCCGCGACACACATCGCGTCGAAACCAAACGCCCAGCCGAGCGCGGCGAAGAGCACCAACAACAACGCCAGATCGATGCGCGCGAGGAACCACAGGCCCGCGGGTGTCGCAGGCACTGCCGTGGCGAGCGTCCGGCCGACCAGCGTCCACGCCGGCGACGGGTTGTAGCCGTGATCGCGCACCACGCCCTGGAAGCCGGAATCGCCAATCAACGCGTGGAAGCGCTCGAGATCGGCGTGAAACGCGTCCCACCGACGAGGCGTGAACCGCTCCCGACAGCGCGGCGCGCTGGCCATCACTTCCGCCGCAGGTCGCTGCCGCTTGGTGCGCAGATCGGTGATCTCGCTCAACTCGGCCGGCAGCGCGCCCTCGCCGATCAAAGCCTGCACGCTGCACGTATAGAGCTCGAAGTAGCCGAGTTCGGGGAAGTACTTCGAGCCGAGGTAGTAGTGGAAGAGCTCGTGGCGGTGGAAGCCCGTCCAAACGAAGAAGTTGTAGTTGGCCGCGAACGAGAGTGCCGCAACCACACCGAGCAGAATCCGGCGACCCGAACCCCGCGCTTCGACGCGTCCACGCCCCCGACGGCGAATGCCTTCCGCGAACAGCACCAGTCCCGCAACACCCAGTGCCACGCGAAGCTCGCTGATCGCGTCGTCGACCTGGCCGCTTGCGCCCTGCGACTCCGGATTCGCCATCGCGTTGCTGGCGAAGACGACGACGAGTGCGGCGACGACGACGGGGAGGGCAAGCCAGCGCGGAATCGTCGGCACGAGACATCCGTTCGCGCTGCGTCGCTCCGCTTCCATGGGCGGCGCAACATAGCAGTGTGCGTCGCGTGCTTGCAGCGGCTCGCATGCTTCGCGAGGATCGCAACGTCGGGATACCCCACGCAATCGGGAACGCCGACGCTCGGAGAGCATGGATAAGAGGGAGACCGCATCACGCGTCGCGCTGCTGGCGGCGGGACTGCTGATCGGCATCGTGCTGGCCGAGCTGCTCGCGCGCGGTTTCGACCCCGGCTTTCAGGTCGTATTCCGCGAGTCCATCACATTCAGCGAAGACCCCGCACTGGTGTACGAGCTGCGACCCGGCGCACGGGACGGGAAACACCGCATCAGCAGCGCGGGCCTGCGCGACGACGAGACCCCACGCGAGAAGCCCGCGGGAACATTCCGGATCGCGGCAATCGGCGACTCGCTCACGCACGGCAGCGGAGGTCCGCGCGAAAACGCCTATCCCGCACAACTCGAAGCGCAGCTGAACGCCCGTGCCGGCGCGGCGGGATTGCACTTCGAGGTGCTGAACTTCGGCGTGCCCGGCTACAACATCGGGCAGATCGCCGAGCGGCTGCGCGTACTCGGGCTCGGCTTCCACCCGGATGTCATCGTCTACGGCTACGCGCTCAACGATCCCCAGGCTTTCAGTATCGAGGCCGAGGCGCTGCGCACACTGCGCGAGGGAGCCCTTCGCGACGCCGACGCGACGGATGCCGTGGGCCGCTGGCTCGCGCACTCGCGTCTCTACCAGCTCGTGCATCAGTGGGCGCACCGCGCCGACGGCCTCGCAGTACTGCGCGCACAGATGCCGAACGATCCTGCCTACGAAGCGGCCGAGAGCGGCGATCGCACCCGCTACTTTCGATCGATCCACGCCGAGGGCGAGTCCGCTGCGCGCCTCACGCGCGGGCTCGACGACCTCGCGGCGCTGGCGCGCGAGCACCAGCTGCCAGTACTCGTCGTGATCTTCCCGCTATTCGGAACCGAGGCGGGCGCGGGACCCGAGGCGCTCGCCGACGTCCATCGGATCGTCGCAGCAGCGGCATCGCAGCGCGGCTTCGCCGTACTCGATCTGCTGCCGGTCTACGCCCGCGCTTCGCAGGTGCTCGGGGCCGAGATGAAGCTCGACTTCATGCACCCGAACGCACTCGGCCACCGCGTCGCGGCAACAGCGATCCGGAGTCGCCTCTGCGGTTCGGCGTGGCTGCCGGCCCGCTCGCTCGATTGCAGCGACGCGCCGCCCGCAGATGCCACCGACGCAGGGATCGAGACCGCCGTCGCCGAAGCGCTCGCGCCCGCAGCCTCCCCAATACCCGCTGCGCGCTAGACCGCGCAGCGAGAGAAACCGGCACTGCGCAGGCCCGCATGCCGGCCCGGGCCTCGTGCAACGGCAGGCACCGCCCGGTCGCACGCCGGCCGTCAGCGTACGGCCATCCTACGCTGCCGCGCGTCGCTCCGCTGGGTCACTCGTAGCCAGCATGGACACCGCCATGCGGCGGAGAAGATCGAGATCCGAGCGACGCACTCGAGAGTCCGATCCACCGAACAGCGAACCATGGCAAGCGGCAATCCGGCTTGCGCCCGGCGCTTCAATCCGCCAGCAGTTGCAGAATGTCGTCCTCCTGGCGACGCGCATCTTCGCGCCCGAGCGCGACCAACTCGGAAGTGAAGCGGCGGTCGAAGAACAGGTAGGAGAGCAGATCCGCCTCGTTCTCGGGCACTCCACGCAGCGCAAGCCGCGTCAGCAGGGATGGCAGTGCACCGAGAGCGCCCCCGCCATGTTTGCGATAGCACGCCGCTGCGACACGGCCGATGTCGTCGCCCGGGCGAACCACGGCGGTGTCGACGATTCGGTAGCCCGCGCCGCGCTGTGCGCGCACGGAGCTACTCACGTTGTCGACGAAGTCGTCGCCATAGATCGCGACACCCTGGCGCAGCAGTGCGTTGACGACGTGAAGACGATGGATCTCGACTTCGAGTTGATCGAGGATCAACGCGTCGAGCACCTTGCCGATCAGGAACGCCGGCTGCGTGATCACGGTCTCGGGGAAGGCGGGGGTCTCGACGGGGCCGGCAGGATGGTGTTTCAGCGCGATCACGAGCAGGCGTTCGCAACCGAGCCGCAAGGCCGGCGAAAGGGGCGTGTTCATCCGCAGCCCGCCGTCGACGTAGTAGTGGTCGCCGATGCGAACGGCGGGGAATAGGAACGGGATCGCAGCCGAGGCGCGC
>JANLTC010000392.1:0-4802 GCA_031362725.1 Deltaproteobacteria bacterium
CAGAGAAGTGCCAGCTCTCATACAGGAAGTGTTCCCCGATCGGATCCACCTCGGCGACGCGGCGAGGCTGCACGGCGACGGCGCCGCGCACGCGCACGTCCCGCAGCTCCGCGGCGCGTGCCGCCAACGCGCCGTCAAAGAGATCGGGCTCACCGACACTCATGCCGTAGTCGACCCAGTCTCCCGAGCGCACCAGCGCTGCCGCCTCCGCTGCCGTGATCTCTTTGGCCTGCTTCGATCCCATTCCGTTCCTCCGCTGCGCGACGCCTTAGCCTACGAGCGCGGTAGCCCGACGAGCTGACGCGCGACTACGATGCGCTGGATCTGCCCGGTGCCCTCGACGATGTCCATCGCCTTTACGTCGCGAAACAACTTCTCGATCAGATGATCCCCGCGCGCGCCCACTTCGCCGAGCAGTTCCATGCCGAGCACCGCCGCCTCGAGTGCCGCCGTGGGTGCCTGCGCCTTGGCCATCGACGCCTCGATCATGTTCGGCTGCTGCTCGTCGGCGAGCCATGCGGCGCGCCAGCAGAGCAGCCGCGCAACGCGCAGCTTGCGGCGCGTGCGTTCGAGGCGGTCGCGCACGCGCGCGTCACTGCCGCGATCGTTCTCGCGCGCGAACGCCGCGGCTTCATCGAGCGCCGCGCGGCCGATGCCCACCGCCATCGCGCCGATCATCGGCCGCGTGGCGTTGAACGACTGCATCGCGCCCTTGAAACCGGCGCGCTTCGCGTAGCGCTCCTCACCGCCGAGCAGGTTCGATGCCGGCACGCGGCAATTGCGCAATGTGAACGACGTCGACTCGTAGGCCTTGAGTCCCATCTTCTTCTCGATCTTGAAGTCGCCGAGGCCCGGCGTGCCCTGCTCGACGACGAATGCGCGGTGCCCGCCGCGTCCCTGCGCTGCGTCGACGGTGGCCCAGACGACGATCCAGTCGGCGCGACTCGCGTTCGCTGCGAACGACTTGTCGCCGTCGAGGATCCAGTCGTCGCCGTCCTGCTTGCACGAAGTCCGGATCGCCGCGACGTCGGAGCCGGCGCCGGGTTCGGTCATCGCGAACGATCCCCAGCGCGGACGATCCGGTTCGCGGAAGCGCGCGAGGAAACGCTCCTTCTGCTCGGGCGTACCCATCGACAACACCGGCGGTTCGCCGAGACCGGGACCGGGAAACGAAACCGCGACGCCGCGATCCCAGTACGCCAATTCTTCGGAGAGCAGAACACCAGTCAGAGACGGTCCTGTGCCCTGTTGCTTTTCGGGCTTCCTCTCTTCGGAATTCTCGCCGCCCAGCCAGCGCGTGCGACCGAGGCCCAGCTTCAATAGCAACGCATAGAATGGATGACCCGGATCGACTGGCTTGCCGGCGCGATCCGCCTCGATGCCGAGCGGCCGGATCTGCGTGCGACCGAGCTCGCGGATGCCCGCCAGGCGTTTGCGCAGATCGTCGTCGATCGTGAAGTTCACGCGCCCGTCCCGGCGAGTGCGAGCGGTTCGGAGTTGGCGACGATCGCCGCGCCTGCATCTTCGCGCGCGGCGTCGACGCCACCCAAGAGCAGTCCCAGCACGCGCGCCTCGCGCATCCATTTCTCGACGGGATAGTCCTGCATGAAGCCGTGGCCGCCCAGTATTTGCACGGCGTTCGGCGTGACGAACATCGCCTGCTCGGCGGCTTCGAGGAACGCGGTCGCGCAGGCTTCTGCGGCGTCGTCACCGCGATCGAGTCGGGCTGCCGCTTCGTGCACCAACAGCCGCGAACCCTCGACGGCCATCGCCATGTCGACGAGCAGGAACGCGAGCGCCTGGTGGTGCGCGATCGGCTTGCCGAACGCGACGCGTTGCAGCGCGTAGTCGCGCGAAAACTCGGCCGCGGCGCGCATCACGCCGAGCAGCAGCGACGCCGCATGGAGTCGCGCGCGCGCGAGTGCGCGGCGCGCGCCGAGCGGATTCACCCACCACGCGCGCACAGGGGCGCCGTCGAGCCGCAGTTCCGATGCGCCCGCCGCGCGCAGCCCGGCCCCGCGCAGTGGCGTGAGCTGGATGCCCGCGTCGATCACCGCAACCGAGTCGCGATCGAGCAGCACGAGCGCGTCGACGCGGTCTGCCGGGAGGTACGGCAGCACGCCGGTCGCCGCGCCATTGCGCAGCGCGATGCGACCGCCGCCATTCCAGCCGAGCACGACACGGGCGCCGGCGCGATCGAGCAGCGGTCGCGCGACCGCTTGCAGCGTCGCGGCGTCGCCGCACTCCGTGAGCGCGTAGAAGGCCGGGCCGAGCGGATCGAGCGCGAGCGCGGCTCCCGCGTCGGCGGCGCCCAGCTCTTCGAGTACCAGCGAAGCCGCGAATGCGCCGAGGTCCGCGCCGCCGAGTGACTCCGGCCACTCGACCGTGGCAAGCCCGATCTCCGAGAAGGCGCTGCGCGTCGCGGCATCGACGTCGCGCGCGGTCTCGAAGGCGCGATCGTGGGGACGCAATCGCTGCTGCGCGAACGACCGCGCGGTGTCGCGCAGCACTTCCAGTTCCGGGTCGAGCGTGAAGTCGATCATCGGCGTTCGACACGGTCGCGCACGCGGCAGCGCGGCGCCAATCGTCGTTGCCGGCGCCGGATCGGGAGGTCATGCTCGGCGCCATGAAGCGGCTGATGCGCGCGCTCCTTGCAGTCGGCGTGGCAATCGTCGCGTTCGGCGCCATCACGTGGTTCGCGCTCGAAGGGTACGACGTCGCGATCCTGCGCACGCGCGCGGCCGACGGGACGATTCGCGAGACGCATGTGTGGGTCGCGGAATCCGCGGGCGACGTCTTCGTCGAAGCGGCGACGCCCAAGCGCGCCTGGCTGCTCGAAGTGGAGGCGCAGCCCGAGATCGAGTTGGTGCACGCCGGCGCTACGGTGCGCTACCGCGCGCTACCCGAGCCCGGCGCCGAAGGGCACGCGAAGATCCGCCAGCTGCTGCGCGGAAAGTATCGCTGGGCGGATCAGTGGGTGGCGCTGTTGCAGGACACGTCGAGTTCCGTCGCGGTGCGACTCGTGCCGATCTCGAGCGCGCAGCCGTCCCCGGCCGTGGTGCGGGAATGATGCGCTAGGTGACGATCCGATATTGCACCGTGCCGCGCAGGAATACCCGGCAGGTTCGCAGACCCGACACCTCGACGTCGCACCAGTGGGCTTCTCCATCGCGGTGGACCGCGCGACCGTACGCGACCAGATCCTCCGCCGGCGGCGGCGCCAGGAACTGCGCCTGCAGCGCGGGCGTCGACGCGCGGTAGGGACCTGGTCCCGTCACCGCCCACGCTGCCATCGCGCCGGTGGTGTCGAGCAGCGCCAGCGCGGCGCCTTCGTCAACACCGCCATGCGCGCCCGCGAGCGCGTCGCGAAACGGCAACACGATGCGCGACGTTCCGCCCGTCATGTGTTCGACGCGCAGACCGAGGCGTCCCATGAACGGCGTCTTCGCGATGTGGGGTCCCATCGGGCCGGGCTCGGCGTCACCGTGGTCGCCGCGCGACTCGGGAAGCGCTGTTTCCGCCTGACCGCTGCGACCCCGCACGGTGACGAGTCCCTGCGCGATCGCCTTGCCGCTGGCCGTTCGCACCTCTACGCCGACGAAACCGAGTTCCTTGCCAGCGCGCAGCAGGCGCGCGTCGGCGATCACCGCCTCTGCCTTCGCCGCTGCGAGATAGGTCACCTGCAACGAGGCACTGTGAAACGGCGCTGCTTCGGGTGCGAGCGCTGCGCGCGCGACCGCCTGCGCCGCGAGCGCCACCAGCGACGCGGCGACGCCACCATGCAGCACCTGTCCCGGATTCGTGTTGCCCTCGGCGAACGGCAGTACGAGGCGCACGCGCTCGGCCGTGATCTCGTCGATCGCGACGCCGAGCATCTGGGCGTAGGGCGAGTTCTCGATCCAAGCGGCGACGGCGTCCATCTTCAGGTCTTCTCCGGCAACAGCACACAATGCAGCGCCTCTTCGCCTTCGAAGTCGCCCGCGAGCGTGCGCACGGCGCGTTCGGCGTCGCGCAGCGCGAAGCGGTGGGTTTGCAGTTTCTCGAGCGGCAGCTTGCGCGATTCGATCAGCCGGATCGCGCGTTCGTAGTGTTCCCAGGTGACGCCAATCGCGCCGCGCAGTCGATCGCATCGACGATCGGCTGCGTCGCAACGGGTGTCACCTCGATCACCACGTCGACGCCGCGGCCGCCGGTGATTTCGCGCACGCGCTTGACCACCGATTCGCGCTCGACGTCGATCGTGTGGTCGGCACCGAACTCGCGCGCGAGCGCGAGCTTGTGCGCGTCGCGCGACAGACCCGTCACGATGATCGTACCGGCGCCGACTTCACGACACGCGATCACCGAGGCGAGCCCGCGTTGGCCGGGTCCCATCACCAGCACGGTGTCGCCGGGCTGCGTCTGCGGCATCGCGGCCGCCCAGCGGAAGCCAGCGCCGAGCGGATTGAAGAGCACCGCGATCTCCGGCGGCAGCGTGGGATCGACCTTGTGCACGATCGCGTTGGGCGCGAGATACAAATACTGGGCGTAAGCGCCCCACAGACCCGGCGCTTCGGCGAGCGGGATGTAGGAGTTGATGCGTCGCGACGCACAGAGCTGATACGCGCCGCTGCGACAGCGTCGGCACGTGTTGCACGGCAGCAGCGTTTCGACCGCGACGCGATCGCCGACCTGCACGCCCCAGCGCTGCGCCGCGCGATCGCCGATCGCATCGATGACGCCGAGCGGTTCGTGCCCGGGAATCAGCGGCAGCGGAACCTTCAGCACGCCCGCGAACGACTCGACGTCGCTCCCGCAGATTC
>JANLTC010000398.1:0-1954 GCA_031362725.1 Deltaproteobacteria bacterium
AGTCCGCCCAGGCCGAGTCGGCCGAGCAGCGCGACGAAGTCGTCGACACCCAGCATTTGGAGCAGCCGCACGGCCGGCACGTTCAGCGACGACGCCAGCGCCTCGCGCACCGCGACCGGGCCGCGGAACGCGTGGTCGTAGTTGTCGGGGCGATAGCTGCCGAGTGCGGTCGCGACGTCGAGCGGGGCGTCGTCGAGACGTGTCGCGGCGGTGACGAGTTTGCGATCGAGCGCCCGCGCGTACAGGAATGGCTTGAGGCTCGATCCCGCCTGGCGCCGCGCGCGCACGCCGTCGACGAAGCGCGCACTCGAGAGCGCGCCGCTGCCGCCGACGTAGGCGAGCACGTCACCGCTGGCGTTGTCGACGACCAGCGCTGCAGCGTCGCGCACGTTGCGCCCGGCCAGCGCAGAAACCTGGCGCGCGAGCACTTCGGCGACGAGTCGCTGCAGCGGCGCATCGAGCGTAGTGGCGACGCGCGCGTGCGTTGCGTCGCGCAGCAGCTGCGCGGCGAGGTGCGGCGCGTCGCTGATGCGGGGTCGCACCGCCGGCGGTGCCGCGAACGCGAGCGCCGCGCGCGCTTCGATCTCGTCGCAGCGTGCCCCGGTCGCGCGCTGCTTCGCCACCCGGCATGCGCGTGCGGCGACCACTTCGCGCCGCGCGTTCGGCGCGCGCACCAACACGCAGAGCAGCGCCGACTCGATCTCGCCGAGGCCGTGCGGATCGCGGTCGAAAAGCCCGCGCGAGGCGGCGCCGACGCCCTGCAGTTCGCCGCGGAAGGTCACGAGATTGAGGTAGGCCTCGAGGATCTCGTCCTTGGTCCATTCCTCTTCGAGCACCCGGGCGGCGCGCAGCTGTCGCAGTTTGGTGATCTCGCCGCTCGCCGGTGGCTCGCTACGCGGGAGGTGGGGTACGCGTAGCGAGGGGTCGAGGAGGGCGGCGAGTTGCATCGTCAGGGTGCTGGCGCCGCGTAGGCGGCCGTGCTGGAAGGCGTCGCGCAGCGCGGCGGCGATTGCGAGCCAATCGACGCCGGCGTGCGTGCGGAAGCGGTGATCCTCGACGCCGATCAGCGTCTCGACCAGCACCGGCGACACGTCCGCGAGCGCGACCCACGCGAGGCGACGGCCGGCGAGGTCGACGCGGCGTTCGTGCAGCACCGCGCCGTGGCGGTCGAGCAGCACGGCCTCCGAGCTGGCGAAGCGCGCGCGCACCACTGCGAAGGCGGGGAGCGTGGGCGGCGCGGGCGCGAACCACCCAGCGCCGATCGCGACGAACACGGCGGCGACGGCGATGCGCGCGCGGCCCGCCGTCACGGCGCGACTTCGATCGCTGCGTTCGGTCGCTCTCCCATCCGCTCGGGCGCGTACATCGCCTCCACCCGTGTCGGCGGCAGCTCGAAGCGTCCGGACTGGTTCAGGCGCACGGTGTACTCCGCCGCGAAGTGGCCCTTCGGCGCGAACTCGTAGTAACGGCGCCAGGTATCGAGACCGCGCTCGGTGAACGCTTCCCACGCGAAGCCGGTGTCGCGTTCGCTGCCGGTGAGGAGTTGCTCGCCGCCGAGGCCGCGCCCCAGCAGCGTGGCACCGGCGGGGATCGGGTCGCTGAGCACCACCCAGCTCGCCTGCGCGTCCGACTCGACCTCGATCCGCACGCGCGCGACATCGCCGCGGGTCCAGACGCCGGTCGTGTGTTGTGTGACCGGCTCCCAGCGCTTCTCGATCCGGTAGCCGCTTTCGATCGGTGCCAGCAGCGGCAGCGCGACGGCACTCTGCACGAGCGCCCACGGTGCGCCGCTCCCGTCGTGTTGCAGCGCGAGCACCGCGCGCGCATCGGGCCAGCGGAGGTGGAGCGCCGCGCCGGCCGGCGTCTGCGCCCACGCGACGCGCTCGTCCACAGCGCCGAGACGCGCGGTGGTGACACCGCTGATCGCCGCCGCTTCGTAGACGGCCGAGAACTG
>JANLTC010000004.1:0-3819 GCA_031362725.1 Deltaproteobacteria bacterium
GATGGAGCCCGCCGAACTCAGCGTGCGCGAATTGCCCGATCCCGTCGTCGGTCCGGGTCAACTCGGTGTCGACGTGAAGGCCGCGGGTTGCAACTTCTTCGACATCCTGATCGTGCAGGGCCGCTATCAGGTGAAACCGCCTTTCCCGTTCATTCCGGGCGGCGAGATCGCCGGTGTCGTCAACGAAGTGGGGGCGGGAGTGAAGGGCTTCTCGGTCGGCGATCGCGTGCTCGCGTCGGCGCCGATGGGTGGCTACGCCGATCGCATCGCGATCCCCGCGGCGTTCGCGCACGAGATGCCGGACGCGATGCCTTTCGAGGAAGGCGCATCGCTTCCGATCGTCTATCCGACGTCGTACGCGGGCCTCGTCTTTCGCGCCGCGCTCCAGCCGGGCGAGACGCTGCTGGTGCACGCGGCCGCGGGTGGTGTCGGCCTCGCCGCGGTGCAGATCGGCAAAGCGCTCGGCGCGCGCGTGATCGCGACGGCCGGTGGCGCCGAGAAAGTACGCGTCGCGATGGAAGCCGGCGCCGAGTTCGGCATCGACTACAACAGCGAGGATTTCGTCCTGCGCGTGAAGGAGATCACCAGCGGCAAAGGCGCCGACGTGATCTACGACTCGGTCGGCGGCGACATCTTCGACAAGTCGCTGAAGTGCATCGCGTGGTGCGGACGCCTGCTGGTGATCGGCTTCGCCGGCGGCACGATCCCGAGCGTCGCGGCAAACCGAATCCTGCTGAAGAACGTCGCAGTGGTCGGCCTGCACTGGGGTGCGTATGCGAAGTACGAACCGGCGCGGATTCCCGAGACCTTCGCGGCGCTGTTCCAGCTCTACGAAGAGAAGAAGATCCGGCCGGTGATCTATCGGAGCTATCCGCTCGAGCACGCGGCGGAGGCGCTGGCGGCGCTCGGGTCGCGGAAGACGCATGGGAAGGTCGTGCTGGCGCCGTGAGCGATCGCCCGCTCTCGGACCCGCTGGATCAGCTCTGGCGAACGCTTCGAAGTAGCGCTCGCGAAGGTAGTTGAGACAGTCGGACCGATCGCCGGCAAGCCCCTTCATGCGATCGGACAACTCTTCATCGGTCAGCGACGCGAAGTCGAGTTCGCCACCCACCGCACCTGCGACCGTCCCTAACTCGCTGCGGTGCTTGCCCAACGGCGTTGGGATTCGATGATCTTCGAGAGTGCATCTTCGTCACGCATCGAGAGCCTCCTTGATCAGTATCGGGATCGTGGTGTCTCCTTCCGGCGAGAGAGCGTGAACCCCAACGCGATGTCTAGCGTGGAACGATGCCCCTTCGAGCCAACTTGCTCCGCCCGCCGATGGGATCAAGAGGAGAGAGGCATCTGGACGCCGCGCTCCGATGCGCAGAGAATCCTGATAGATATGCGCGGACTCCATCGCGTCCAAAACATTGAGTCGCGAGGTTCGGTACTTGGCATCGAGTACGACGAAGCGAACACCATCTGCGTGCTCAACGGTCAACACGAGATCAGGCACCCGGTGTTTCGAGATCGACCACATCTTCTCGGACTCGCGCGGGCGGGAGCTGAAAGTAGGCTGAAGCCTCAGTTCAGCGCGGCGATCGCCGCGAGATCCAATCCACCGGTGCGGATCCACGAGACGGCGCCACTCCCAAGCCGGCAATGTAGTCGCAAGCAACTTCCCGAGACGAAGAAAGCACCAGCGCTCGTAGATCTCCCAAGACGGAGAAATCCAGAGCCGCTCAGTGTTCGCGTTCGAATCGATGCCATGACGAAGCGCGCGCCATCCGCGGCCCCACGCTCGCGAGTAGATCGGGTCAGCCGCGATTGCGGTGAGCCCAGCGGCCGTGATCTCCGCGCGCTGCACGTGGTTGAAGGGTGATTGGCGCAACGCAATCTTGAGGTGCGCCGTCACATTTTCGAGGAACCGCCTGCGAGCCGGCCAGCGCGAAGCGAGAGACGTCCGCGTCTCGTTCTCCTGCTCGAGCTCGACGATTCGTTGCAGGCGGTCGCAAAGCGTTCGCGCGCGCTGGAGAAGCGCCAAGGCGAGAGCGAGCATGGATCGGTTCGCCGCAGCGTCCACCGTCTCCTCGACGATCGGAACGTCGAGCCGGCTGTCGGGGATGAATGCCGGTGCGCCTTCTGTCCCCGTGAAGAACAATGCGAGGGCGGGGCTTCGAAGAAGCGCGGTCGCCGTTCGCCGATCGACGCGCCGTACGTGATGAAGTGGCGCCGAGTCGCGCCGCACACGCAGCGACCGGCGCGGGCGCGCACGGATCGGGGCCAGCGCTTGCAGAAACTCGGGCGCGTAGCGACGCAGGCGCGAGAACGCGAGCCAGGGATCCTGCGTCGCACCGAGATCGCCGATCGGACTCGTCGCAGGCTCGGAGCCGATTACGAGCGTCGGATCCTCGCTCCAAAGCTCGTCGATCATCCCTGCGAAGATGTCGCGCCCGACCTTGGTCGGATCCGGAGCGACGTCGAGCAGAAACAGCGCCGTGCTCGTGCCGTCAGGGCGAACCAACTCGGCAGTCACCTCGCCAGCGAAGAAGCCGGGTTCCCACGCCCAGCACGACGTTTCTGCTGTGTCGTCTCGGAGAGGCTCATCGTCAACGTGCAGTGACCAGCCTGTATCCGGCTTCTCGAACAGGTACCGCCTTGCTTCGAAGAATCCGCGGTTTTCCTCCGGCGCGAGGCGGAGCGCGAGCCACTCATCTTCAGCATTGCCCCCGGCACGCCAACGCAGCTGCACAGCGCGCTCGCGCAACCGGCTCACCGCCAGAACCGTGCGCTCCCGGTCGTTTCGAGGTCTCGTCTGAGTTCAGCAACCTTGGTGCACGATTCTTTGAGCCCGAAGCTCGCAAGCGCTTCCTCGCATCTCTTGAACGCTTCGCGCACCCGCGGCGCGTCTTCGCCGCGCAGCTTAGGAAGAACCTTTGCGTAGATGACGCCGTCGAGTGCCGCCTCGAACGAGAGCGCTTCCCCCGCACGCGCCGCCTGATGCAAGAAGTCGAGTACGTCGTCCACCACTCGCCAGCCGAAGTGGAGGCGTGCGGGCGACAGCGCCTCCATCAGCGCAGTGAGAACATCGCGCGCTCGAGTTTCGTGATTGGGATCGATCCGCCGCGTTCCCCAGTGCGGATAAACTGCGAGATCTACGCCCCAGAATTCGAGCACGAAGGCCCGGTCGAGAACCTTGTCCGAGAGCCCGTGCGTCGTCTCGTCCATGTTGACGGTGCCGATCAGAACCAGATTTCGCGGGTACGAGATCGCCCCGGGAACCCCGTCGAAGAACTCGCCTTCCGTGTGAAGCTGAATGGCGTCACCTGTCTCCATCGCCGAGAGCAGCGGCGCCATGTACTGCTCGGGATGAGAGAGATTCATCTCGTCGAGGACGGCGACATAGGGGCGTCCAGGATCCTCCGCCGCTCTCATGAGAAAGCCAAGGAATCCAGTCTCGACGTACGAATCACCACGCAGCGGATTGACGAAGCCCAACAGCGCACCCGGGTCATACCAACCGGGCTGAACGGGCACGGTAATCAACTGGCTGTTCGCGCCTTGCCCGGTGAGCGACGCAGCATAGGATCGAGCCAAGAGGGTCTTTCCGGAACCAGACAGGCCCGTGAGGATCGCGAAGTGGCGCCGTGGGTGGGCCCATAGCGCCGAGTGGAGGCGAGCGACGACGTCGGTGGGAAAATGGCCTGCGCCCTGAACTACCGCGAGGATGGCCGAGAGAGCGGGAACCACGGGCCCGGTGACCTCTGGTTTCGGCGGATCAATCGGGGGAACAATGACTGCGTCTGCCTCGATTGGCAGCTGCTCCGGGGCCCAATG
>JANLTC010000095.1:0-39213 GCA_031362725.1 Deltaproteobacteria bacterium
GCGGTCGGCCGCGGCGTCGCGAAGCGCGTGCGCGGCTTCGGCGCGCGCGTCGTCGTGCACGATCCGTTCGTGTCGCGCGAGCGCGCGGCGCTCGCCGACGCGGAGTGGATGGACTGGGAGGAGCTACTCGCGACGAGCGACGTCGTGACGCTGCACGCACCGCTCGCGGACGCCACGCGGGGGATCGTCGGCGCCGCGGCGATCGCGCGCATGAAGCGCGGCGCGCTGCTGGTAAACACCGCGCGCGCAGCGCTCGTGGACGAGCATGCGCTCGCCGCGGCGCTCGCGAGCGGCCAGCGCGGCGGCGCGGCGCTCGACGTCTTCGACATCGAACCCCCCGGTTCCGATCACGCGCTGCTCGCGTTCCCGAACGTGATCGCGACGCCCCATGTCGGCGGCAACACGTTCGAGGTCGCCGCGCACCAGGGCCAGATCGTCGCAGCCGATCTCGCGCGCATGCTGCGCGGCGAGGTGCCGGAGAACCTGCGCAACCCGGAGACGCTCGCCGCGTTCTCGTGGCGGGGACCGCGACCGGAGCCGAGCCGCGAGCGGCTCGTGCAGCTCGCGACTCGACCCGCGCCTGCGGTGACCGATCTGCAACGCGACGCGAAGAAGGAGGCTTCCGCGCCGCAGGTCGCCGCCGCTGCGATCGCGCAACAGCCGAGCCACGCGCCGCCCGCGGTCGCTGCGCGGATGCACGCAATCCTCGATCGCTTCGTCGCCGCCGCCGTGAGCGACGTGGAACTCGACCGCTTCGCGGCGGATCGCGACGTCACGCTCCACTTCCAGCTGACCGATCTCGGCGAGTCGTTCTGGCTGCGACTGCGCAACGGAATCTGCGGCGCGCTCGGCGCGCCGGACGCCAAGCCCGAGGTCGACCTGAAGCTGCGCGCCGACGTGCTCGACGGCATGTTCACCGGCCGCGTGAACCCGATGCAGGCGGCGATGAACGGCCGGCTCTCGTTCACCGGTGACGCAGCAAAGGCGATGACGCTCCAGCAGATCCAGCCGGCGCTCGCGCGTCACTATCGTGCGGCACGCGAGGCCGTCGGCGATCCGGGAGACCTCGCGTCGCTGCCGGACCCTTCGGGTGCAGCAGCGACGCGCGCAGCACCGGGCAGCGGAACCGACGCGGTGCGCGAGGAACTCGTGCAGGTCGTGCGCGAGCTGTACGCACAGCAACTCATTACGGCGACGGGGGGCAACGTCTCTGCGCGAATCCCCGGCACCGGCGAAGCGTGGATCACCCCGAGCCAGCTCTTCAAGGGCGATCTGCGGCCCGAGATCCTGGTACGCATCGGCCTCGACGGTACGACGCTCGAGACGCTGGGCGCGGCGCCCTCCAGCGAGCGACTGATGCACTGCGCGATCTACCGAGCGCGACCCGACGCACAAGCCGTCGTCCACGCGCATGCGACGCACGCGACGATCCTCGCGAACGCCGGTCTGCCGTTCCTGCCGATCTCGACCGAAGCGGCATTCTTCGGCGATCTGCCGCGCGTGCCGTTCATCATGCCCGGCACCGAGGCGCTCGCGCAGGCGGTCGAAGTGGCGGCCGGTGGGAGCTGGGCGGTGCTGCTGGTGAACCACGGCCTGCTGGTCGCGGGACGCAGCCTGCGCCGCGCGGCCGACATGGTCGAGATCGTCGAGCGCTCGGCCGAGGTGATCCTCGGCTGTTACGCGGTCGGCAAGGAGCCGCCGGTGCTGCCGGCGAAGATCGTCGCGGAGCTGCGTGCGCTCGGCGACCTGGTGGCTTGAGAAGGGCCGCAGGGCGGCCGCGCAACGAGCCACAGGCGAGCGAAGTTCATGAGGGTGTGATGGGCAAGCGCTTTCCGTTCCCGATTCCCAATGGCTGGTTCGCGATGTGCTTCTCCGACGAGCTGGCGGTCGGCGATCTGAAGACGGTGCATTACTTCGATCGCGACCTCGTCGCGATCCGCGGCCAGGATGGTGTTGCGCGCGTCTTCGATGCGCATTGCCCGCATCTGGGCGCTCACCTGGGCCATGGCGGCAAGGTCGAAGGCGACGGCGTTCGGTGTCCCTTTCACGGCTGGCGCTTCGATGGATCGGGCCGCTGCGTCGAAGTGCCCTACGCGAAGAAGATCCCGCCGAAGGCCCGGCTCCATGCATGGCAGGGGGTCGAGAAGAACGGCCTCGTCTTCGTCTGGCGACACGCGCTCGGCGAGGCACCGGGCTGGGAGGTGCCCGACGTTCCCGAACTCGGCAGCGAGGCGTGGACGCCACCCGAGCGGCGCGAGTGGATCGTCGCCAGCACCTCGCAGGAGATGGCCGAGAACAGCGTCGATCCCGCGCACTTCCGATTCGTGCACGAGACCAACACGGTGCCGGAGACCGAGAAGGCGGAGATCCGCGGCCACCTGTTGCACGTCGTCTCGAACAATCGCGTCGCGACGCCGCGCGGTGAGCAGCACGGTCGAATCGAGATCGAGGCTCACGGCTTCGGCTTCGGCTACACGCGCTTCTCCGGCATCGCCGATCTGCTGGTGCTGACGAGCGGCTCGCCGATCGACGAAGAACACACCCACACCCGGATCCAGTTCTCCGTGAAGAAGCTCCCCAACTCGGACGCGACGCGCGGCGTCGGCAAAGCGTTCATCGCCGAGATCGAACGCCAGTTCGCGCAGGACATTCCGATCTGGGAGAACAAGATCCACCTCGAGCACCCTCTGCTCGTCGAAGGCGAAGCCGAAATCGCCCTACTCCGCCGCTGGGCCCGCCAGTTCTACTCCTGAGCGGGGACGTTCGTTGCGTTCGCTCGGTCGGCGTCATCGCGCAGGGGAACCCGCGCCGGCCCGATCGACGCAATCAACGTCCCCGAGTCACGGGTGGCGCTCAGTTGGGCGGCACGGCGGGCCGATGGGGGGCGACTGGGGAAAGCCGCCGTGCGATGTGCGCTCATGCTGCTGCTGATGATGACCACCGTGGCGACGCGCGCTGCGGCGGATCCGGTGGAGGTTGCCGTGGCGACGCATGTCGATGCGACACCAGATCGCGTTCTTGCCGCACTTGCGGACTTCGAGTCTTGGGGGCGCATCTTCGGCGACGTGCGGGTCGTGCGCTGCGAGCGTCGCGGCAACGGCGCGCGCATTCGCCAGACCACACGACTCGCCGGGCGTACCGTCACCTACACGATCACTGCGACGTTGCACCCCGAGGCGGGACGTCTCGACGTCGCTCTCGATGCCAGCGAGCCGAGTGACCTGCTGATGCTGCGATCGAGTTGGCAGATCGACGCGCATCCGAGCGGGGGCTCGCGCATCGCACTCAGCGTGGTGACGAAGTCGAGCGTGATGGTGCCGGTGTTCGTCGAGCGTCTGGCGGTCGCCCATACAGCACGGCGATCCATCGACGAACTCGCGCGCGCACTCGATCGTACCGGATCGCGCGCAACCTACGCCGGCTGGTAGCAAGCGCAGGCGACTCGCTACTGCGTACGCACCTCGGCGCCGATCGCACGCGCCAACTGCTCGGCGAGCTGCTGCGCATCGGGCTGCGAGCGCAGCGCAAAGCGCGCGCGGCGTTCGGCGCCTGCACCTCGATGCCCGCCGGCGTCACGCAGAGAGGAGGGCCCGACGTGCTCCGGAGTCATCGCGAGCGCGCTGGCGCCGAGCAACAACAAGAACGCCAGCTGGGAGCGTCGATGCATGTGGGCTCGTGCCCGCCAGGACGCCGGGTCCACGGCGACGCGTCCGAGACCAGCCACGTCCGCAACCCGAAACGATGACCCCATGGAGATCAACGGCGTCGCGCATCTGTTCTCGACGGTGAGCAACATCGAAGCAGCGCTGCCGTTCCACGAGAAGCGGCTGGAAGCGGGGAACGGGGCGCGCGGGTACTACGCGCTTCGGTTCGAGGATCCGCATTGCGTACGTCCGGAACTGAAGTTCGTGCGGGGCACGGGGCTACTCGCGGAGAAGGCGTGAGAGGGAGCGCGAGCCGCGCTCTTCGAGATCCTCCTCGGCCACCCTTCGCGTGCGCGATCGCCCTCCGTCCGCGTGGGGATCTCGTCTCGATCGGCTGCGCGTTCGCCCTCGGCGGCATCGTCGGGGACATGGCCCCGGTCTCTGCGACCGCATGCGCCCCTCGTGCTCCCATCCATTGCGCCGTGTCATGAGGTCGCCACGGGGGATCCTCGCCGGCGCGGCGCTGCGCAGGCCCTTCCGGCGGCAAGCCAGCCGATTCCTCCCGTTGGCGCGCAAGCCTGTAAATCGTCTTGCCCGCTTGACGTGGGAAAATTTTCCATCTATCGAGTCGTTGTGGGAAAGTTCCCCATAGGGCCTGCCGATTCCCATGGCCGTAGGACCCCCGCCCCATGAGGTACTCCTTGGACCGTGCCGTCCCCGAGCTCCCTGGCGGACGGAGAGAGGCCATCCGCTGCCGCGCGCAAGCGAGGCGCAGCGATCTCGCCCTCGCGTTCGTGTGCCTGCTCTTCGGCGCAGTGCCGGCTTCCGGGCAGGATCCCGCCTTCGACCATCTCCGCAGCGGCTTTCCGCTCACCGGCGCACATCTCCGCATTCCGTGCGAGTCGTGCCACGCGCGTGGAGCGTTCGAAGGCACGCCCACGGACTGCCGGTCCTGCCACGGCAACACGGGCTCGTTCGCGTTGACGGGGAAGCCTGCCAACCACCTTCAAACGTCGATGCCCTGCGGCGACTGTCACAGCACGATCGCATGGAGCCCCGCGCGCTTCGACCACGCCGATGCCACGGCGTCCTGCGCGAGCTGTCACAATGGAGTGACGGCGACCGGGAAGTCGCGGAATCACCTTCCCACGCCCAACACCTGCGACGACTGCCACAGGACTGCGGCGTGGAGCCCCGCGCGCTTCGATCACGCTGCCGTCAGCGCCTCCTGCGCGACGTGCCACAACGGAGCCCTCGCAACCGGCGAGTCCCCGCGTCACCTGCCGACGCCGAACACCTGCGACGACTGCCACACCACCACCGCGTGGCTTCCCGCGCGCTTCGAACACTCCGGTGTCACTGCCTCGTGCGCGACGTGCCACAACGGATCGATCGCGACCGGCAAGCCGCGGGGTCACCTACCGACGCCGAACACCTGCGACGACTGCCACACCACCGGGGCGTGGCTTCCCGCGCGCTTCGACCACGCGGTCGTGACGGCGAGCTGCGCCACTTGTCACAACGGCCGGGCTGCCACCGGCAAACCGAACAAACATTTCATCACCAGCCTCGACTGTGGCGAATGCCACAACACGAGCCTCTGGTCGGTCTCGACGTTCCAGCACAGCTCTCCCAACTACCCGAGCGGCCATCGACAGGTCGTCGTCTGCACGGCGTGTCACGCCGCCAACACCGAAACCTCGGCCTGGCAGACGCCGTCGTTCCGACCCGAGTGCGCGGGTTGTCACGCATCGGCCTTCAGGCCGAGTCCCCACAAGAAGGTGGACGCGCCGCCACAGCTCTACTCGGTGAGCGAGCTGCGCGACTGCGCCGGTGCCTGTCACCTCTACACCGACGCGACGCTCACGCAGGTCCTCGAACGGCGCAGCGGCCAGCACAGCGCGGCGCGGGGTGGGTGGTGAGGGAGCCGCGCATGGAGTTCGCGCTGCTCGCGCTGTGCTGCTTCGCGTCGATCGCGAGGGCCGAGGTCGGTCCGCGACGGATGCTCGAGTCGATCGAGATCGTCGAGACCGAGACGGGAGCCGAGCTGCGGATCCGCTTCGCGACACCACTCCGCTACCTCCGGCACGCACCGCACGCGCGGGGTCGGGAGATCCAGATCGAGATCGCGCCGATCGCCCTCTCCGCCCTCGATCCGCCGGCGCTCGGGATCTCGCAGTCGCTTCCGGGACCCAAGGACTCTCCGATCCCGCTCGCCGAAGTGCTCTACGAAGGGATCCCCGTCGGCAGCGGTCGCAGCGTGATCGTGCGCTTCACGCGCGCCGTCGCCTTCGCGGTGCGACCCGGCGACGACATGCGCAGTCTCGTGGTCTTCGTCCCGCGCGAAGCGGCGAAGCAGCCCATTGCAACGCCCCAGGGCGAACCGCTTGGCGCAGCGCTGATGGATTCCGCCCGTGCGGCGCTGACAGCAGGCGACGTCGATGCAGCGATCCGCATGCTCACCAAGGTGCTGTCGCTTCCCGATCACACCGACGCGCCCGAGGCGAAGGAATTGCTGGGCCTCGCACGCGAACGGCACGGTCAGCTCGCGCACGCGAAGGCGGAGTACGAGGAGTATCTCGCGCTCTATCCGCAGGGCGACGGCGCGACGCGGGTCCGCCAGCGCCTAGACGCGCTGCTCACCGCGCACTCCGCGCCACCCCAGCAAACGGGTGCTGCGGCGGTCGAGCCGCGCGACGCGCACCCGATCTCGTTCCTCGGCTCCACGGGTTCGTGGTACCGCTACGAATCGCGCCACGGCGAGGCCGGCTCGAGCCTTGCCGATTCTTCGCTGCTCACCGACGGCACCTTCGTGTTGCGCTCGCAGCTCGGCGACTGGGCACTGCGCGGACAGGCCGCGGGTTCGTATCTCTTCGACTTCGCGGGAGGCATGAACCAGAACGAGACGCGTGTCTCGACGGCGTTTCTCGACGCGAAGCAGACCGACGGGCCCTGGACCGGAACGATCGGTCGCCAGCCCGGCAACACGACGGGCGTGTTCAGCCCCTTCGACGGCTTGCGCGTCGGCCGTCGCGTCGCGGCGCAGTGGAGTCTCGGCGCCATCGGCGGGCTTCCGGTCGAGTACTGGGAGACGGGGCGCTTCGTCGAGACGGGCCGCCATCTCTACGGAGTGTCGCTCGACGCCAATGATCTCTTCGGCAAGGTCGATGGACAGCTCTTCGCGGTCGAGCAGCACGCGGAGGGCCTGCTCGACCGCCGCGCGATCGGTGCCGAGTTCCGCTACGCGGACGCAGGCCGCTTCCTCACCGGACTGCTCGACTACGACGTCTTCTACGCGTCGCTCAACACGGCGTTGCTGATCGGAAACTGGCAGGTCACGCCGGCGACAGGCCTCAATCTCTATGCCGATTACCGCAACTCGCCGACGCTCACGACGACCAACGCGATCATCGGGCAGAACGTCGATCGAGTCGATCAGCTGACCGGCCGCTTCTCGACCGACCAGATCGAGTCGCTCGCCGAGGATCGCACCGCGCGCTCCACACTGGTGAGTCTGGGCGCGACGCAGCAGCTCGGCGATCGCTTCCAGCTCGCCATCGACGGATCGCTCTCGGAGTTGTCGGGCACGCCGGCGTCCGGTGGTGTCGAGGCGAGCCCGGGTACCGGATGGGAGTTCTCGCTCTACCCGCAGCTCGTCGCGAATGGACTCTTTCTCGGCAACGACGTCGGCCTGCTCGGCATGCGCTGGTTCCATGGTCACAACGCCGACACCTACTCGCTGATCGCGACCGAGCGGATCCCGGTGACGCGCTCGCTCCGCTTGATCCCGCGGCTGCGCGTCGACTACCGCACGCGGACTGCCCGCGACGAGTTCCGACCGCGCCCCGACGATCCCAACTCGACATTGCCCGCGTTCGTCTCGGCCACCCGCGTTCGCAACGGGCAGCTCACCGTGCGGCCCTTCCTCGGCGCCGAGTACCGGATCGGGCCCGTCACGCTCGACACCGACTGCGGCGTCGAGTGGACCACCGGCTCCTTCGACGGCGGCGGTTCGGAACTCTCGACCATCCTCACCTTTGGAGTCCGCTATGACTTCTGACTGGATCGCGACGACCTTGGCAGTCACGCCGGCGTGGCTTCTCTATCTGTTCCCATTCCGTGTCGCCACCGCAGCGCGTGCATGGTCGCGACACCGCGCCAACCAGCGCGGGCGCCTTGCGCTCGATGCCGCGCGCGTCGCGAACCTCGCCGACCCGCCGTCCATCCATCCGTCGATCAACCCGAACCGCTGCCTCGGCTGCGCAGCGTGTGTGAAGGCCTGCCCGGAAGGCGACGTGCTCGGTCTCGTCGGCGGCAAGGCCGCGCTGGTCAATCCCAGCCACTGCATCGGCCACGGCGCCTGCCGCGACGCGTGTCCCTTCGACGCCATCACGCTCGTGCTCGGCACCGAAACACGCGGGGTCGAGGTCCCGCGCCTCCGTTCCGACTTCCAGACCGCCGTGCCGGGCCTCTTCGTCGCCGGCGAACTCGGCGGGATGGGATTGATCCGCAATGCCGTCGAGCAGGGCCGCCAGGCGATGGAATCGATCCGCGCGCTCCCCGGCATCGGCTCCGGCGACCGCCTCGACGTCGTGATCGTCGGTGCGGGTCCGGCTGGTCTCTCGGCTTCGCTCGCCGCGCTCCAGCATGAATTGCGCTTCGTCACGCTCGAGCAGGAGACGCTCGGCGGCACCGTCGCGCACTATCCGCGCGGCAAGATCGTGATGAGCGCGCCGTGCGAGTTTCCGCTCTTCGGGCGCATCCATCTGCAGGAGACCACCAAGGAGGCGCTGCTCACGCTGTGGCAGGAGGTGGTGCGCACGACGGGCCTCGAACTTCGCTGCCAGGAACACGTCGAGTCTGTGACGCGCGACGGTGACGGGTTCGAGGTGAAGAGCGCTCGCGGTGTCTACCGGACGCGCGCTCTGCTGCTCGCGATCGGGCGGCGCGGTACACCGATGAAACTCGACATTGAGGGCGAAGAACTGGACAAGGTCGCCTATCGGCTGGTCGAGTCCGAACAGTACGCGGGTCGCCGCGTGCTTGTGGTGGGTGGTGGTGACAGCGCGCTCGAAGCCGCGATCAGCGTTGCCGAACAGCCCGGCACCGATGTCACGCTCTGCTATCGCGGTCCGGCGTTCGTGCGCGCCAACCCGAAGAACCGCAGACACGCCGAGCGACTGCACGCGGCCGGTCGCCTGCGCTTTCTATTCGAATCGAGCACGCGCGAAATCCGCCCCGACAGCGTGCGCATCGCCACGCCGAACGGGGAGCGCACCCTTCCGAACGACGCCGTGATCATCTGCGCCGGCGGCGTGATCCCTACCGCGTTCCTGAGCTCGATGGGCGTCGAGATCGAGACGAAACATGGCACGCCGCTGTACTAGATCGCTGTTGTCGATTGCCGTCGCGCTGCTGCTCCACACAGCCGCTGCGCGCGCGGCCGACCTGGCCGCTGAGGCGCAGGACGCCGTGCGGGGACGTGACTACGCACGCGCCGCGACACTTTGGAGTGCGCTCGCGGAGCGCGGTGATCGCGACGCCCGCTACCAACTGGGATCGCTCTACCGCACCGGTCGCGGCGTGCCCCGCGATCCCGGCCACGCCTTCCAGCTGTGGCTCGCGGCGGCCGAGGCCGGCGACGCGCGCGCGCAGTTCGGTGTCGCCGGACTCTACGCGAGCGGCTGGGGCGTGGCCTCGGATCGGCAGCAGGCGTTGCGCTGGTACCGTGCCGCGGCTGCGCAAGGCCACGCGGGCGCGCTCGCCCGTGCCACCGATCTGGAACGAATTCCGTCGACACGGTCCCAGCCCGCGCAACGGGAGGCGGCAGAGCAGCCGGTGCGTCCCGCGCGCCCGGCTCCGGAACCCGTGCCCGCGGCCGACCCGCTCGGCTGGACCGGGCGCGCCGACGCCACGGCCTATCCCGGCTTCTCTCCGCTCGCGATCGCCGCGTGGCGCGGCGAAACCGAGGCCGTGCGAGCGCTGCTCGCGCGCGGCGAGGAACTCGAAGCGCGCGATGGTGAGGGGCACACGGCGCTCACGCGCGCAGCGTGGCGGGGGCGTGACGAGATCGTCGTGCTATTGCTCGAAGCGGGCGCCGATCGCGAGGCCCGCGACGGCGACGGTCGCACGGCTCTTTACCTCGCCGCGGCCGAGGATCAGGCGGCGAGCGCGCATGCGCTGCTCGCGCGCGGCGCCGACGCGAACACGCGTGATGCCGCCGGCGCGAGCGCACTCGGTTCGGCGATCGCGCACGGCAACGCGGCGGTCGTGGCCCTGTTGCTCGCCAGCGGTGCCGATCCTGCGACGCGCGATGCGCGCGGCGATCCCCTCTTGTGCGGCGCCGTCACGCGGGAGCGGGGCGACCTCGTCGCCGCACTGCTCGCCGCCGGCGCGGGTGCGGACACCCGCTGCGGCGACGGATCGATACCGCTTGCGCGGGCCGCGATGGTCGGGGATGCAGCGATCGCGCGCGCGCTGCTCGCCGCCGGAGCGGCAGTCGATGCGGCGACGCAGGCCGGCAATACGCCGCTGATGCTGTCCGCGGCGGCGGGTCACGCGGAGGTGGTTGCGACACTGCTAAAACGCAACGCCGATCCGAATGCGCGCGGCCATCGACGCATGACACCGCTGATGTTTGCGGCCGCGGGCGGACACCGAGACGTCGTCGCGTTGCTGCTCGCCCGGGGCGGGCGCAGATCGGCACGCGACGAGAATGGCCAGACCGCCGAAGCGCTTGCCACAAGGGCGCGCCACGAAGCCGTGGCCGCGCTCTTCGAGTAGAGAGGGACGGATCGCGGATGACGGAAGCAATCGCCGAGACGGCGCCGCAGGGCGGCACACGGAGCGACGCGCGGGCTCGGCTGCACGCGCCGATCCGCCGCGATCGGATGGTGCCGGTGGTCGCGGTGCTCGGACTCGTGGCGCTCCTGGCGCGTCAGCGCGCCAGCGAGGAGTTCTGGATCACGCCGGGCGAGGGCGTCGGCTACGCGCTCGGCATCCTGGGACTCGGCGCGATGCTGGTGCTGCTGCTCTATTCGGTTCGCAAGCGCTGGCTCCGCTTGCACGCGCTCGGTCCACTGCGCAACTGGTTCCGCGTGCACATGCTGCTCGGCGTGCTCGGACCGGTCGCCATTCTGTTTCATACGAACTTCCGCCCGGGGTCGCGCAATGGCATCGTCGCGCTCGTCGCGATGCTGCTCGTGGCGGGCAGCGGTTTCGTCGGCCGCTATCTCTACACCCGCGTTCATCACGGACTCTTTGGTCACCGGCAGTCGCTGCTCGAAGTCGCGCGCGACGTCGAGTCGAGCCGCGGCGCGCTCTGGGCGACGCTCGCCAGCTGTCCGGCGCTTGCAGAACTGGTTCGCGCGCACGAGACGGCGCTGCTCGGTCCCGCGCAGCTTCCGCTCACGGGACCGGGGCGGGTGTTGCTCGTGCGTGTCCGAACGCGCACGACGGCACGCCGGGCGCGGCGCCTCGTCGCGGCGTCCGCTCGGTCCGGCGCGATCCCGCGCGACGAGGCCGAGCGCTGCGTGGGTGCGCACCTCGAAGCGGTGCGCCGGGTTGCCGAGTTCACCTTTTGCGAGCGCGTGCTCTCGTACTGGCACGCCGTCCACGTTCCGCTCTGCGTGCTGCTCTTCACGGCGGCGTTGGTCCACGTCGTCGCCGTGCACCTCTACTGAGATGCGGATGCGTCACGGCATCGCGCTGGCCGTCGCAGCAACATTCGCTGTGAGCCTCGCCGCGTCCGCGCAGTCGCTCGAGCGGCTCGTGATGCCGGGATCCGTCGCTGCTGCACACGCGGACATCGAGATCGAGTGCGGCAAGTGCCACCAGCCCTTCGCGCGTGGCGCGGAGAAGCAGCTGTGCCTCGTGTGTCACGATGCGGTCGCCGCCGACCTGCGCGCGCAGCGCGGGTTTCATGGCCGATCGCCCGCCGCGAGCGGCGGCGAATGTCGCGACTGTCACGCCGATCACCGGGGGCGCGACGCGGACATCGTGGGTCTCGACGGTGAATCGTTCGACCACGGCGTCACCGACTTCGCTTTGCTGGGCGGCCACACGAGCGTCGCTTGCGCGCAGTGCCATGCGGCAGGAAAGCCAATGCGCGAGGCACCGTCCGATTGCGCGGCGTGCCACGGCAAGACCGACCCGCACGCGGGCAGTCTCGGCTCCGCGTGTGCGGATTGTCACGTCGAGCGAGCCTGGAAGGAGGCGCGTTTCGACCACGCCGACACGAAGTTTCCGCTCGACGGCAAGCACGAAACGGTCGAGTGCGCGCTCTGTCATCCCGCGCAGCGCTACGTCGGGACGCCGCAGGCGTGCAACAGCTGTCATGCGCTCAACGACAAGCACGAGGGACGCTATGGGCCGAACTGCGAGGCGTGTCACAGCAGCGCCCGCTGGAAGGAAGCGAGCTTCGACCACGCCCGCGACACGCGCTTCGCGCTCACGGATGCCCACGCGACGGCCGCATGCGAGGACTGTCACGCGGGCGGGCGCATGCAGCCGAAACCCAAGAGTGACTGCCTCGCGTGCCACCGCAGCGACGACGTTCATGAAGGGCGCAACGGAACCGCCTGCACGCCGTGTCACGGCACGGCAGCCTGGAAGCCCGCGCATTTCGACCACGACGCCGACACGAAGTTCCCATTGCATGGCGCCCACGATGGGTTGGCTTGCGAGAGCTGTCACACGGGCCCGCTCCACGAACGGAAGCTCGCCACGACCTGTATCTCGTGCCATCGCGACGACGACGCCCACGAGGGTCAACAGGGCACCGACTGCGCGCACTGCCACGACGTCGCTGGATGGAAGGAGAAGGTCCGCTTCGATCACGACCTGACGCGCTTCCCGCTGCTCGGCGCCCACGCGGTCACGGCCTGCGAGGAATGTCATGCGAACGCCCACTACCAGGACACCGATCTGGGTTGCTCCGGTTGCCACGCCGCAAAGGACAGCCATGAAGGCCGTCTCGGCTCGTCGTGCGAGTCCTGTCACAACCCGAACGCCTGGACGGCCTGGCGCTTCGACCACGACTCGCGGACTTCGTTTGCGCTGCTCGGTGCGCACGCAGAGGTCGGCTGCGAGAGCTGCCACCACGAGCCGGTCGGTCCGGGTGAGAAACTCGCGATCCCCAAGGACTGCTCGACCTGCCACGGGCTCGACGACCGGCATCGCGGCGCCTTCGGCAGCGACTGCGGCCGCTGTCATGCGGCGTCGAGTTGGAAGGAAGTGCGGATGTAGTCCGCTGCTGCAGTGCGCTTGCCGGCCGGTCGCGCATCGGTCCGGGCGTTTCGGGGCCAGCCCTTGGCCGGCGACAAAACGTGTGATATTTTCCCACGTGTACGAATCCGGGGATCCGTCGGGTACCGAATCAATCTCAGGGGGGCTTCGCAATGCGCATCTACATCATCGCGATGATCTTGTTGCTCGCGGTCGGTCCGGCGGAGGCCAAGGAGAAAGGCGTTGATTCTCCCAAGTACTTCACGCCGATCGGGTGTGGCGTTGGACCCGACGGAGGACCGGACGGCTGCCACGATCGGTCTGCCGATGCAACCGTCTCGATCCAGTTGGACGGAGTGACGGCGATTCCGACCGGCGGATCGGCGGACTACATGATCTCGCTGCCCGTGGGCTTCGGGGGCAAGGTGGGAAGCGGCATGAACGTCGCCGTGGGCACCGACAGCACCGCGAGTTGCGATCTCGACAAGCTCGGCGCTGCCAACCTCCTGTTCATCGGCGGCAACCTGAGCAGGCAGGCGACGCTCAGCCACGCGAACGCGACCGTGCAGCCGCCGACCGGGAATCAAGGCGTGTGGTCCTACACCTTCGCGCTCACGAACTGCATCGTTCCGGGGAATCTCCATCTGCTGACGTCGATGCTGGCGTACGACGGCGACGGGGATGTCCCGGGCGACCTCTGGAACACCGCCGAGTTGAACGTCACCGTACCCGAGCCGACTGCCAGCGGCGTCGGTGCAGTCGCGATTGCGGTGCTCGCGGGCCTCACGCGGTGGCGGCGTCCTGTTGGCAAGCCGGCCGCGGGGGAAAGAGCAGCAACGGATTGACCGTGCCGATCAAGCGCGCGAATCGATCGGCAGCAACAGGTCTTCGAGGAAGAACGCCGACAGCTCGGCGCGACCCGCGAGACCCGACTTGCGATAGACCGCGATCGCCTGCTGACGCACCGTGCGTTCACTTTTGCCGAGAATGGTCGCGATCTCTTTGTGGCCGTGGCCCTTCAGCAGCATCAGCGCGGTCTCACGCTCTGCGGGCGTGAGACCCCAGCGCCGAAGCTGTGCGTCGATCTCGTCCCCGAGTCCGCGCAGCAGCGCTTCGGCCCGCGCTCGCCACGCGTCGCGCTCGGCGCGGTGCATCGCCATCGCGTGACCGACCGTCGCGAGCGATCGCCGCGCTGTCGCCCAGCCGACCCATAGCCACACGACCGTGCCGAGCGAGAGCGCGAGCAGCGACAACTCGAATGCAATGTGGAAGAAGCCCGGGG
This sequence comes from Deltaproteobacteria bacterium, assembly GCA_031362725.1. Taxonomy (GTDB): domain Bacteria; phylum Myxococcota_A; class UBA9160; order UBA9160; family PR03; genus PR03. Next base: position 14,152 of record JANLTC010000095.1, read on the forward strand.
CGCTCGGCAGATCGAGCGCCAGGTCGGTCGCACCGCCCGCGGCGATCGCGACAAGAACAGCAGTGAGCGCGACGCGCCGCCAGAGATCCCCGTCCTGTGTCGCGATCGTCATCTGATCTTTCCGCTGCGCCGCGCTCGCGGCCCGACTCCGTCATCTGACGGATTTCGCTCGGAGCGCTCGATCGCGATCGTGATCACGTGTCCCGCACCGGGACCAGGAGAATCCAGATGCTATCGATTCCGAACCCGTTGCATCCCGCCATCGTGCACTTTCCGATCGCGCTCGCGGTTCTCGCGCCCGTCTTTGCAGTCGCCGCGCTGTTGGCGATCCGCGCAGGGTGGGTTCCCGCGCGTGCTTGGATCGCAGTGGTCGTCGTCCAAGCGGTGCTCGTCGGATCCGCCTTGCTGGCGATCGAGACCGGGGAAGACCAGGAGGAAAAAGTCGAAAAGGTCGTCGCAGAGCGCCAGATCGAGGCGCACGCGGGGGCCGCGGAACGGTTCCTGTACGTCGCGATCGGGGCTGCGCTCGTCTCAGCAACAGGCCTGCTGCGCGGTGGACTCGGCGGCACCGGGCGCGCAGTCACGATCGCTGCTGGACTCGGCGTGCTGGCCGCGGGAATCGCCGTTGGTCACTCGGGCGGTGAACTGGTCTACAAGTACGGCGCCGCGCGCGCCTATATCAGCGAAACCGGAGCTTCGGCTGCGGCCGAGCCCGATGTGCACGCGTCGCAATCGCGAGACGCAGACGATTGATGACCGGCACGAGCAGCTCCCCGATTCGCGTTCGTTTTTCCCGCTTCTGGTCTTCGCACGACACCCCGCACGGCGTAGACTCGCGCACGGTGGGGGCGAAGAGATTGCGATCACGCATCGAACGACGCGCGCGGCAGCTCCGTACCGGAACAGTGTTGCTTCTAGTCGCAGCGGGAATCTTCGGGGCAGAGCGTGCCGATGCGCAGGCTCGTCCGGTCCGCCGCACCGGGCGACTCACGCTGAGTTCGGGTTTCGACTTCAGCACGGGGGACTACGGATCCTCTGGTACGACGCAGATCGCGTACGCACCCTTCTCCGTCAAGTACGCGCGCGATCCCTTCGTGGTGAAGCTGACGATTCCGTACATCCGCATCACCGGACCGGGGAATGTGGTCGGTGTGGACGGCGTGCTGATCGCGGGCGGAACCGCGAAGCGCGAGACGAATGACGGCCTCGGCGACGTGATCCTCAGTACCGGGTACGTGCTGGCACCGCTGCGCCCCGCATGGCCCTATCTGGAGTTCACCGCAAAGGTGAAGTTTCCGACGGCCAGCGAGAAGGACAGGCTCGGCACCGGCGAGTTCGACGAAACGCTGCAGGTCGAAGCCTCGAAGACCTTTGCTGCATTCACGCCGTTCCTGACTGCCGGGTATCGCTTCGTCGGCAATCCGCCCGGAAGCAGCCTGCACGACGTCCTCTTCAGCTCGGTCGGATTCGACTATCGATTCAACGCCAGTCTCGATGCAGGGCTCACCTACGAATGGCGCCAGACGGCGTCTCGCTCGGTCGGAGACTCGCAGGAACTCTCGCCGTATCTCTCGTGGAAGATCAACAGCCACGTTTCACTCACACCGTACGCTGTCTTCGGACTCACCCGCGCGGCGACCGACGCCGAGATCGGGTTCGGGGCCAGCTACCGCTTCTGAGTCCGGCGCTCAATCGGCCCCGGGACGCTCGACTTCGGGCTTCTCGACCTCGGGCTTCTCGACCTCGGGCTTCTCCACCTGCGGCCGCTCGACTTCGGGCCGCTCCACCTCGGGCTTTTCGATCTCCGGTTTCTCCAGCTCCGGCCGCTCGACTTCAGGCTTCTCGAGCTCGGGCCGCTCGATCTCGGGCTTCTCGACCTCTGGCTTCTCGACTTCAGGCTTCTCGACTTCGGGCCTCTCGACTTCGGGCCGTTCCACTTCGGGATGTTCGACTTCGGGCTTCTCGATCTCCGGTGCTTCGACTTCGGGACGCTCGACCGCATCCGGGACATCGACCTCCGGTGTCTCCACCGACTCGGGTCGCTCGACCTCGGGCGTTTCGATTGCCTCGGGCCGCTCCCCCGTCTCGGTGCGCTGTTCGTGATCGGGCATTCCCGCTGTCGCTCGATGCTCGGTTTGCGGCAGCGTGCTCCGACTCTTGCCGTCGCTCTTCGGTGATTCGGGAGTGAGCACTGCGGGCGCTTCGATCCGGATCTCGCTCGCCAACACGAGGCCACCGGAACGCCACTTGCCGCTGGCGATCACGCGGTCGCCGCCCTTCAGCTTGCCAAGGGCGCCGGACGCGCCGGACGCCTCGACATCTGCAAAGTTGGTTCGGAAACGTCCGTTGGAGGGGTCTCCCTGGAGAAGACCTTCGATGGCGACGCGTTCGGGCTGCTTTTCGAAGCGCACGGACGGCTCGATGCGGGCAGCCTCGAGGATGCCCGCCTTCGCATCGAATCTACCGATCACAAGCGCCGAGTGATTCGACTGGTTGGCGTCGACCGCCGCATCGTTTGCAACGCGGAGTTCCCCGACACCGAAGCCACCGCTTGCGAGCGGGCGCAGCGGACCACTCACGCTGACGCGATCACTCTTCGCCACGCGATCGACCCGCGTCGCGACGACGATGCCATCGGCCTGGCGCAAGCCGCTCACCGCGAGGAAGTCGCCGATCGCGACGTCACCGAGCGCCAGCGGTCGCTGGCTCGCGCGGTCGACCAGCGGCGCGCCCGGCCCGACGCGCACCGACTGGCCGAGAACGACGAGTTCGCCCCGGGCTGCATCGACCGCGAAGGCGGGGCCCACCGCCGCGTCGCGCACCGCGATGCGATCGGCGTGAAGTTGATCGCGACGCCCCGTCGCCTCGACGACGACGAGCTGGCCTACGGCCAGAGCCATCGAGTTCACCGCGGCTCCATTCGAATCGATCGCGGTCGAGTCGTCGTACTCCACCTCGAGCCCGTTCACACAGACGCTGCCGAAGCCCGTGACGATGCCGACGATCCCGGTGCCGCCGATCCCGTCGTCACCGATCGTGGCCGCGTCTTGCTCGGGAAGCGGATGCTTCGTGTGACCGGTGCCGCCGACACCGTCCTTCTGGTCGTCGTTGGGTCGCGGTTTCGGGTCCGGTCGCAAATGCTGGCCGGTTCCCCCGATGCCGTCGGTCGACTTCTGACACTCCGCGCGCACCGTCGCGGCCGGCAACGCCAACGCGCAGATGACACCGAGAAGAATCGCTACACGCAGCAGCGAACGGAATGCGCGAGGCACCGAGCCCGCTTCACGCATCGTCGTCGGTCTCTTGCGGCTGCGTTTCCTCGAGCGTCGCGTCGGCGTCGTAGAAGTAGGCCCCGAAGCTCATCCGGTGGCGCGCGGCGCGCTTGCCGGCATCGCGCTTCTTCAGTTCGATCGCGCGCCGGTTGACCGCCTGGAGCGCTTCCATGCCGGTGCGCGTGGCGAGTTTGGCGAGTTCGACGGTGGACTCGCGCGTGAGATCGCCGTAGTAGACGCTGCGCTCGAGCAGGGCGGGACGCACGCCCGAGAGATTCCGCGCCGCGGTGGCCACGTGGTCGTGAAGGTTGCGGCCGAAGAAGAATGCCTTCTCGTCGAATCCCTCCGCCGGGACATAGGCTTCCGTGTCGAGCCACACGCGATTGTTTTCGTCGACGCGCACCACCCCGAGTCGCAGCAACTCGTCGAGAATTGCGCGCGGCCGGATGTCCCGGGAAACCGAGGAGACCAGCTCGTCGAAGCTCGGCTCCTTGGCGGTCGCGACGCCCCAAACGAGCGCACGCGGCCGCCCTTCCCGATTCAAGTAGGCAGGTGTTCCCGTCCAGCGCGCGACCAGCAACGCGCCGAGCGACACCGAGCGTGGCGCCACGTGTTTCGCTCCAACCTCGCCGCGCAGTTGCTTCACGTCCTTGCGGTGGATCCCCGTGAGCAGCGTGATCCGGCTGTCGGTCTGCGCCTTCCCTTCGATTGGGAAGTCGCGCAGTGCCACCTCGACGTACACCTCCTTGAGCAGCCTGGCGAGCGTCGGATGCGTGACGTGGTTCGAGAGCAGCAGTCGGACGAGCGGGCGCAGGATGTGCCGCAGCGCTCGCAGCAGCGAGGGCGGCGGAGTCGGCGCGCCAGCGGGAACTCGAATCTTCAAGGATGCCCCTGAGCCGGGTGAATGAGCCCGAGTTAGCACAGACCCTCCACCCGCTCAGCTCATTGGCAAAAGGTCAGCTGGCTCTCCACTTCCACTGAGATCGCATCGCCGCCGTGTCCCTGCGAGCGCGCGACCGTCGCAGCCGCGGTGCGAAACAGTGCGTTAGCCGCGCGCCCCTCGCGCGGTCTTTCGCACCCCCGCGCGCAGCGCCGCGAAAACGAAGACGAGTTCCGCGCCCAGGCCGCAGCTCCGCTGCTTTTCGACGTTGAGCCACGGCTGTGTGCACTGGGGATCCACGCCCGCAATCGCAACGCCGCCATTCGCAGCGGCTCCGCCGTCGAAATCGATGCCGGGCTGGCCATCGTTGTCGAGACCGTCCTGGCACTGCGGGTTCTCGATGTTCGAGTCGGCATTCTGGCAGCCGGGATCCGCCGGGAAGTCGGCAAGGCCGTCGCCGTCGTCGTCGCTTCCATTGCTGCAGAGCGAGGCTGCGAGGTTCACGGCTGCCATCTGGCGGACGACGAAGTCACCGAGTTCGTCCGGCGTCGGATCATTGCAACCGTTCACGACGCATTCCGACACTTCTCCGTTTTCCGGATCGACATAGCCGTTCGCGAGGCCCCATGCCGCGTTGTATGCGTAGAACTCGTAGCGTCGGACCACGGCGTCGTTGCCCGCTCCGAGGGGTCCTTCGTTCAGGACGGCGCCCTGGCCGGGCTTGGCCTGGAGCAGCTCCCACTCGATCTCCGTCTCCGCGCCGGCGATCAGCGCGTCATCGAGCAGCAGCTCTTCGAGATCGACCTGGTGGTCGGCCTCGGTCTTGTAGATCTTCACCCAGTACGCCGGACCGTACGGGTCGCCTTCCGGGTTGGGGATCGCGATCTCGGCGCGGACCACTTCGGGATTGCCGGGCACCGCGGGCGGAATCACCGACCAGGTCGGCGTCGGAACGCCCAGGTCGGGACCGGGCGTGACCGTGCCGTCCGGATGGCAGTCGAGCCAGCGATAGCGCGTGGCGGTGGCCTGGGTGGACTGGCTCACACCGAAGTGTTCACAGCCGGAACCCGCGTAGGCAGCGCCGAGCCCGACCGTCCAGCACGAGTCGCTCGCGGGCACATAGCCAGGCGCCGCGGGGGGCGTCTTCTGCAAGAAGGTGTGGGTACCGGGATCCCACACCCCCTGGTAGTGGACGATCACGCCCGTCGGCGTATCGATCCGCGTCGGCGTCTCGTAACGAACGTAGGGCGCGTCGAAGGTTCGATAGATATCGGCGCTGTGGACGCCTTCGATCTCGATCTCGAAGCCGCACTCGTCGTGGCCGGTGTCGTTGACGACATCGAAGTTGTCGAGCGGACCAAAGACGCTGCTTGCCGCCGCCGGGCCACTCACCAGCGCCACCGCCAGCGCGGTGACCCGGACCCACTCGTAGTTGCGTTCGTGGAACCTCATCTTCCCTCCCCTCTCGGGCACCACCGCGGGGCGGGGCGCCAGTCGTCTGTCCCTTGGGTTCGTTCGCGCCGATCCGTGCGAAGGCTCATCCTACCGTGGAATCTTTTCCCACGTCAAGACCAAAACCGCGAGAAGCGGCGGATCACGGCCCTCGCACGCGCTCGTTCCACCTACTCGGGGCTCGAGTTCGGGCCGCTGACCGAGAGCGGCGGATTCCGGGCGCAAGGCGTGACCACTTGCCCCATTGCGGTTTGCGGCGTGAGCGGGAAATCTTCCCACATCTAGTACGGGGGTGTGCTGATGGATCGCAGACCCGGGATCTCGCGCCGGCTGGCGCTCACCGCTCTTCTGCTCGTCGCGTACGCGGAGCCCACCCGCGCGCTCGATCCGAGCGTGCGAATCGTCGCCTGGAACAACCTCGGCATGCATTGCACGGATGCCGACTTCCAGATCTTCTCGCTGCTCCCGCCCTACAACACGGTGCTGGCACAGGTGATGCGGAACGGCGTACTCGTGACGAACACGAGCGGTCTCGTCGTGACCTACCGGGGCGTCGCCGATCCGACCGGATCGATCAACACGACGTCGCAGGGCAAGCTCAACTTCTGGGACTGGGCGCTTCCGCTCTACGGTGTCGCGCTCGCGCCCGACGAGGGTCTTGCGGGCACGCGGATGCCCGGTCCTACGAATCTTCCCCAGCCGATGACGTGGGACGCAGCTCGCAACGGCTTCGTCGCAGAAGGCATTCCGATCACCCCGTACGACGATGCCCGCAACAAGAACACCTACCCGTTGATGCGCGTCGCAGTCAGCGATTCGGTTTCGGGCGTCGTCCTGGCGCAGACCGATGTCGTATTGCCCGTCTCCGATGAGATGAGCTGCAGCGGCTGTCACGCTTCGGGATCACGCGGACCCGCGGAGCCGGGTGCGGGCTGGGTCTTCGATCCCAATCCGCAACGCGACTTCCGTCTCAACATCTTGCGCCTGCACGACGAGAACAACGTCGGTGATCCGAGCTACGCCGGTCTGCTCACGACGCGGGGCTACCGCAGCGATGGACTCTTCCCGACCGCGCAGACCGACGGAGAGCCGATCCTGTGCGCTGGCTGCCACGCATCGAGCGCACTTCCCGGAACCGGCCTCGCGGGCGTGGAGCCACTCACCGAAGCGATCCACGCCCGTCACGCGACCGTTCGCGATCTGGCCGCCATCGGGCGGCCCAAACTCGACGACAAAACGAATCGCGCCGCCTGTTACAACTGCCACCCCGGGTCCACGACGCGCTGCCTGCGCGGCGCGATGGGCGCCGCCGTCGCCGCCGATGGCACGCTCGCGATGCAGTGTCAGAGCTGCCACGGTCGCATGAGCGAGGTCGGCGCTCCGGGACGCGCGGGCTGGTTCGACGAACCCACTTGTCAGGCTTGCCACACGGGCACCGCCACGACCAACGCGGGCGCCGTGCGCTTCACCTCGGTGTTCGACGCGCCCGGGCACATGCGCGTCGCGGCCGACGCCACCTTTGCGACCAATCCCAACGTGCCGAGCGCAGGTTTCTCGCTCTATCGCTTCTCCACCGGTCACGGCGGACTCGACTGCGAGGCATGCCACGGCGCGACGCACGCGGAGTACCCGTCGTCGCACGCGAACGACAACCTGCAGAGCGTCGCGCTGCAGGGACACGCCGGTGTTCTCTCGCAGTGCAACACCTGTCACACGGCGGGCGTTCCCACGACGGTGAGTGGCGGGCCGCACGGACTCCACCCGATCGGACAGAGTTGGGTGAAGAGCCACGCGGATGCCGTCGGCGACGAGGGTGGCGCCGCACTCACGACCTGTACGGCCTGCCATGGCGCCGACTATCGCGGCACCGTCCTCTCGCGCTCGCAAGCGGATCGCACGCTCTCGACGGACAAGTACGGTCCGAAACAGTTCTGGCGCGGTTACCAGGTTTCCTGCTTCTCGTGTCACAACGGACCGTTCAGCGAAAACGCTTCGCCGAATCGCCCGGCGCACGTGACCGACGCGATCGCCGCGACCGACACCGAGACGCCTGTCGCGATTCCGCTTGGCGCGACCGACGCCGACGGCGACCCGTTCGTACTGCGCATCGTTTCGCAGCCGGCGCATGGCACCGTCGGGCTCTCCGGTGCCATCGCGACCTACTATCCCGAGGCGGGGCAGATCGGAACCGAGAGCTTCACGTTCGCCGCAAACGACGGCTCCACCGACTCGAATCTCGCGCGCGCGCAGATCACGATCCCCGAGCCGGGTTGGTGTGCGGATGCGGTCGCGGGGCTCACTGCGCTGCTGGCGATTGCGCGACGGCGACGGCGTCGCGCAGCCAGGTGCGGGAGCTGCGCAGGCTGACGAGCCGGATCGATCGAGCACGAAGCCGACGAGAACGCCGTTGGTGTCGCTCACTCCTCGACGAACGGATTCAGCGCCCCGCTCGTGAGCACGTTCTTCAGCACCTTGCCGGTCGCGTTGCGCGGCAGCGCTTCGCTGCGGAACTCCCAGTGCGCGGGCACCTTGTAGTAGGCGAGCCGTTCGGCGACCCAGCGCGACAACGCTTCGGCGAGCGCGCGCTCCGCATCGGCGCCGCGCAGCGATTCGTCTGCGACGACGATGATCGCCTTCACTTCCTGCCCCAGCTCGGAATGATCGACACCGACGACCGCCGCTTCGCGCACCGCGTCGTGCGCTTCGAGCGCCTGCTCGATCTCGGCGGGATAGACGTTCTCGGCGCCGCGCAGGATCAGGTCGCGGCGACGCGAATTGATGTAGAGGTAGCCGTCCTGCAGTCGGCCGATGTCGCCGGTGCGCAACCAGCGCCCGGGGCCGATCGCCTCAGCAGTTTCCTTCGGACGACGCCAGTATTCGCGCATGACGAGCGGACCGCGCAGGTAGATCTCGCCTTCGCTCCCCTCGGCGACGGCACTTCCGTCGGCGTCGCGGATCTCGAGGTCGATGGTCGGCAACGGGCGACCGACCGAGTCCGGCCGCGCCACCAGCTCCTCGCCGCCGTTGATCGTCGCGAGCGCGGTCGATTCGGTCAGCCCATAGCCGATCGCGACCGAGGAGCGCGCGTTCGGGAAACCGGCGCGCATCCGGGCGAAGAGCTCCGCCGGCAGCGGCGCACCGCCCGAACCGAGTTGCGTGACGGTCGAAAGATCGCGGCGCGAGAACTCCGGGTGCGTCAACACGCGATGCATCATCGTGCCCATCGGTCCCCAGGCGGTCACGCGTTCGGTCTCGATCAGCTGCATCACGCGCTCGGGATCGAAGCGACCGGTCGTCCACACCGTTTTGAGTCCGTTCGCAAGCGACGTCACCGCACCCGCATACAGGCCCGAAACATGGAAGAGCGGCGTGTTGACGAGGTTGCACGGGCGCGTCGTCGCGCCGCCGACAGGCGCTTCGCCGCGGGCTGCCGCATCCGCTGCGGCCTTCATCATCATTCGCAGGCCGTGGAAGACCTGCAAACGCACCATCGCGAGAATGCCGCGATGCGTGTTGACGGCGCCCTTCGGCCGGCCCGTCGTGCCGCTCGTGTACAGAATCGCAGCGGCGTCGTCTTCGGCGATCTCGGCATCGGGCAGCGCGACGTCGCGATCGTGATCCCAGAGCGCGTCGAAGTCGCGGCCGATCTCGACGACGCGCATGGCGGCGCCGTCGACCTTCGGCAGCGCGACGCCCGCGATGCGCGCAAGGCGCTTCGCATCCCCGATCAGCACCTTCGGCTCGCTGTCGCCGAGCCCATACGCGATCTCGTCGCGAACCCACCAGCCGTTCAGACCGACCGCGATCGCTCCGAGGCTCACGGTCGCCCAGAAGGTCTGGATCCACTCCGGGCAATTGGCGGCGAGGATCGCGACGCGATCGCCGGCCTCGACACCGAACTGTTCACGTAGCGTCGCGGCGAGCTTCGCGACACGGCGCAGATTCTCTGCATACGAGATGCGGCGGCCGTCGTCACAGACGAGATACTCGGCATCACCGTGTGCGGCCGACGCGGCGAGCAGCGCGCGCAGCGAGGGGACCCGCTCCTTGAAGACACGCGTCGGCACACCGAGCACGTCCGCTTCGACGACTTGGAAGGGCGCGCCAGCAGCGGTGAGTCTCGCTTCGATTTCGCGCAGCGCGGCGACGCTCATGGGGCGGGCGGCGGCGTCTCATCGCGCAGGTCGGGCGGTTCGGGAACCGGATCGGCGCCACGGCGGAGCCGATCGTCCATCACGGAGAGGTCGAAATACGACGGCGGAATGCGGCGACCGAATCGTACGTCGCCGAAGGTGATCGTGGTTTCGCAATTGCTCGAGAGGTCGCGCAGCCGCACGACGGTCGGAAACGCGCGACCGTCCACCAGCGTGATCTTCTCGTAGAACTGCTCGCGGATCGGGACCCCGGTGTTGTCGACGAAGCGGACCGACAGCGGCAACCCGCTCTCGGGATCGATGCGCGTCACGACCCGCAGGTAGTAGTGGTAGGGAGCGCTCTCGATCTCGATGAGCCGACGCCCGCCGTCCTCGATCCACCTTGCCGAACCCTGGCGGCGCGGCGTCGGTTCGGTGAACCACAGGTCTTCGTAACTGAACGTCGTGTCAGCGAATGGGTCCGTGCCCTGTAGCCCGCGGATGCGGATCCAGCGCCGTTTCTGCACGTCCCAATACCAGTTCGTCAGCGGTTCTCCGGGCGTCTGGACCAGCTCGGAGACGATGCTCTTCGTGTCGCCGGCTTCGCGCATCTCGAGCACGGTGCGCGTCGAGCGACCTTCGACGCCGCGCAGAAGCTGCAGGTCGAAGTTGAAGTCGTCCACGTGGCCAGGCTTGTTCACGTCGACGTGCGCGTGCGCCGCCATCGTCTCACCGATCCGCATGGCATCCGCGATGCGCGTGACCCAGTGGTCCGCGTCGTGTGCGCTGGCGTCCGGCGGCTGCGCGCGAACGGAACCGGCAGCGAGCATCGCGACGGCGCCCGAACCGAGCAGCGAGATCGCGAGTCGGTGACGACTCAAGCTGCGATCTGCCCCGTCACGACCTGGTGCAGGATGCGCGCGCAGGTCTCGACCAGCTGTTCGCGCGAAACCCCGAGCACCTCCAGCTCCTGGTGGTACGCGGCGAGACGTTCGAGGATCGCCGCGAGCGCCGCGGCAGCCGCGACCGGACTGATGCCCGCGCCCTTGTCACCGGTGTGCGAGACCTCGATCTTCTTGGCGAGTTCCTGTAGCACCGGGTGCATCGCGCGGATCCGGACCTTCTGGAAACGACGGTCGCCCTGCTCCGCCGCAACGTTGCGGAACAGCAGCGCCGCGTGATGTTGATCCCAATGCCGGACGAACGCATCGACGACGGTGCGCGCGGCGGCGAGTCCCTCCGGTCCGTTCCAGTCGGCCGCGAGCGGTCCGAGAATCGCGGGCACCTCCTCGGCCGCGGCGCTCGCCAGCTCCAGCGCGGCCTCTTCGATGTCGGCGAAGTACTGATAGAAAGTGGCGGGCGAGGTGGCTGCGCGCCGTGCAATCTCGACGACGGAGACGTCGCGCGCCTGGCGTTCCGTGAGCAACTCCTGGGTGCATTCGAGCAGTCTCGTCCGCGTGCGGATCGCCCGCGCGCCGAGCGGCCGACCATCCTGCCCGATCACGGCGCTGCCGGCGCCGCTGCTCGCCTGCGCTCCTGTCCGCACGCTTTCACCGGCCTCACTCATGCTGCAGTTTCCATCGTGGCGGTAGCATAGCCGTGTGCCGGAGCTTCCCGACATTGCAATCTATCTCGAAGCGCTCGGGGCGCGCGTACTCGGCGCGACCCTGCTCGGCATTCGCGTCTTCGGGCCGTCCTGGCTGCGCACCGTCGAGCCCAAACTGGCCGTGACCGAGGGACGTCGCGTGCGCGCGCTGCGGCGGATCGGCAAGCGCATCGCCTTCGAGCTGGATGGAGATCTCTTCGTGGTGCTGCATCTGATGGTTGCCGGACGCCTGCGCTGGCGCGCAATTGGAAAGGAGCCCGAGCCGCCCCCGCGCGCGACGCGGCGACCGAGGAACGAACTCGGCGCGCTCGATTTCTCGACCGGCACGCTCGTCGTGACGGAGGCCGGCAGCCGCAAGCGCGCCGCGCTGCACCTGCTGAAGGGCGAAGCCGCCCTCGCCGCACACGATCCGGGTGGACTCGAACCACTCGATGCCTCGCGCGATGCCTTCGCCACCCGCTTGCGCGCCGACAATCACACGCTGAAGCGCGCATTGACGGACCCACACCTGCTGTCCGGCATCGGCAACGCGTACTCGGACGAGATCCTCCACGAGGCCCGTCTGTCTCCATTCAAGCAGACCCAGAAGCTCGCAGAAGAGGAAATGGATCGACTCTACGCCGCGACGCAGCACACGCTGCGGCTCTGGACCGAGCGACTGCGCGCCGAGACCGGCGACGCATTCCCGGAGCACGTCACCGCGTTCCGGCCCGAGATGGCGGTGCACGGTCGCTACCGCGAAGCGTGTCCCCGCTGCGGCGCGCCGGTGCAGCGCATCGCGTACGCGCAGAATGAAGCCAACTACTGCGCGCCGTGTCAGACCGATGGCAAGCTGCTCGCCGATCGCGCCCTCTCGCGATTGCTGCACGACGATTGGCCGAAGACGCTCGAAGAAATGGAGCTGCGCCGACCCTCCGCTACGCAGCGGGCCGAAGGCGAGCAAAGAACCTCAGGACGCCGTCGCAGCACCGGGAAGCTCCGCTGATGGCACTGCTCGGTCCCAAGTCCTGGGCGGGTTTCGTTCCGAACGGCATCGGGCAGGTGAAACCCAACCACTACGGCGACATGCTGAAGGTGCTGTGGCGCAATCGCGACGAACTGCCCTACGCGTGGCGCATCCTGCGCGACGGAGCCTGCGACGGTTGCGCGCTCGGTACCAGCGGCCTGCGCGACTGGACACTCGAAGGCGTTCACCTCTGCATGGTGCGCCTCAACTTGCTGCGGATGAACACGATGCCCGCGATGGACCCGACGCGGCTCGCCGATCTCGCGAAGCTCCCGGTCCGCGACAACCGCGCGCTGCGCGAGCTCGGCCGGCTGCCCTACCCGATGCTGCGACGCGACGGTGAGCCCGGTTTCCAGCGCATCGGCTGGGACGAAGCGCAAGAGCTCAGTGCGGCGCGCGTGCGCGCGTCCGATCCGAAGCGGCTCGCGTTCTTCCTGACGTCGCGCGGCATCACCAACGAGGTCTACTACGTCGCGCAAAAGGTGGCGCGCGCGCTCGGCACCAATCACGTCGACAACGCCGCACGAATCTGCCACTCGCCGAGCACCGTTGCGATGAAGCAAGCGCTCGGCATTTCGGCTTCCACCTGTTCGTACCACGACTGGATGGGCACCGACCTGATGGTGTTCTTCGGCAGCGACGTACCGAACAACCAGCCGGTCACCACCAAGTATCTCTATTTCGCAAAGCAGGCGGGCACGAAGATCGCGGTGGTGAATCCGCTGCGCGAGCCGGGTCTCGAGCGCTACTGGGTGCCGTCCGTGTTCGAGAGCGCGGTGTTCGGCACCAAGCTCGCCGACGACTTCTTCGCGGTGCACACCGGCGGCGATCGCGCGTTCATCACCGGCGTGCTGAAAGCGCTCGGCGAAGCGAACGGCTTCGACGAGCGCTTCCTTGCCGCGCACGTCGATGGCTTCGACGCGGTGCGTGTGCAAGCCGCAGGCGCAGACTGGACGGCGCTCGAACGCGGGTCGGGCGCGTCGCGCGAAACCATGCAGCGTTTCGCGAAGCTCTACGCCGAGTCGAAGAGCGCCATCTTCGTCTGGAGCATGGGCATCACGCAGCACGCCGAGGGCGTCGACAACGTGCAGGCGATCCTGAATCTCGCACTCGCGCGCGGCATGGTCGGTCGCGAAAAGACCGGCCTGATGCCGATCCGCGGACACAGCGGCGTGCAGGGCGGCGCCGAGGTCGGCGCGGTTCCCAACTACTACCCCGGTGGCGTGCCAGTGGACGCGGAAGGCGCGCGCCACTTCGAATCGCTTTGGGGATTTCCAGTTCCGGATTGGAGCGGGTGGACGGCGAGCGAGATGGTGGATCGCTGCGGCGAAGGCGCCGTCGACTTGCTCTGGTGTGTCGGCGGCAACTTCGTCGAGACGCTGCCGGATCCCGAGTACGTGCGCGCCGCGCTCGCGCGCGTGCCGCTGCGCGTGCATCACGACCTGGTGGTTTCGCCGACGATGCTGGTCGATCCGGCACCCGGTGGCGCCGTGCTGCTGTTGCCCGCGACGACGCGCTACGAACAGCCCGGCGGCGGCACGCAGACCACGACCGAACGCCGCATCGTGTTCTCGCCGGAGATTCCCGGCCGTCGCATCGGCGAAGCGCGCAGCGAATGGCAGGTGCTGCTCGAGCTGCTCGCGCGCGTCGATCCGCAGCGCGCGGAGCGCGTGGGCTGCGGCGACGCCGCGGCGATCCGCGAAGACATCGCGCGCGCGGTGCCCGCCTACGACGGCATCCAGCGACTGCGTACCAAGGGCGATCAGGTGCAGTGGGGCGGCGCGCGCCTGTGCGAACGCAACGGCGTTCCGCACTTCGACTTGCCCGGTGGCCGCGCGCGCGCAGCGGTGATCCCGCTCGAAACGTCGCTCTTCGATTCGCCCGAAGCGCCGCTTCCGGACGATCGCTTCCGCGTCAGCACGCGCCGGGGCAAGCAGTTCAACTCGATGATCTGGGGAGACCGCGATTCGCTGACGGGCGCCTCGCGCGACGACGTGCTGATCAGCGCCGAAGACGTCGCACGCCTCGGCCTACGCGAGGGCCAGCGCGTGCGGTTGCGCTCCGATGTCGGCGAGATGGAGGCGCGCGTGCGCACGGCTCCGATTCTCGCGCGGAACCTGCAGGTGCATTGGCCCGAGGGCAATGTGCTGATCCGTCGCGGTCGCGTCGATCCACGCTGCGGCGAGCCGGATTACAATGCCGTCGTCGAGGTGAGCGCGCTTTGAGTGACTTCGAATTCGAGGCCTGGCCCACTACGCACGTCATCGACGGGCGCAGTCAGGAACTGCCTGACCCGGTCGCGATCGAAGAGCCGCTCGAGATCCGGCTGCTGCCACCGATCGCCACGCAGGGCGAGGAGTCGATCGCGCTCGCCGTCACGATGCGTACACCGGGCCACGACACCGAACTCGTCGCCGGCTTCCTGTACGGCGAAGGACTGATCGATGCACGCGAAGATCTCGCCCTGCTGCGCGATTCCGCGCAATGCGGTGTCGAGAATCGCGTCGAGTTCCGATTGCGCCCCGATCTCGATCTGGCCGCGCGCCGCAGCGCGCGCTCGTTTCTCGCCACATCCTCGTGCGGCATCTGCGGCAAGACGGCGATCGATTCGATTTTCGTGCGCGGGGTTCCGACGCTCGATCGCGAGTCGCCACGCATTGCGCGTTCGGTACTCGAGATGCTGCCCGAACGGATGCGCCGCGCGCAGCGGGGTTTCGCGAAGACCGGCGGCCTGCACGCGGCCGCGCTCTTCGACAGTGCGGGCGAACTCCTGGTGTTGCGCGAAGACGTCGGTCGCCACAACGCGGTCGACAAGGTGGTCGGCGCGCGCTTGCTGGCCGGCGCATTGCGGCAGGCCGGGACCGGCAGGCATGCCTCGTGCGACACGATGCTGATGCTCTCCGGACGCGCCGGCTTCGAGATCACGCAGAAGGCGGCGCGTGCTGGCATCCCGGTGCTCGCGGCGGTCGGTGCGCCGACGAGCCTTTCGCTGCGCATGGCCGAGCGCAGCGGCATCACGCTGATCGGGTTCCTGCGCGCGGGGCGCTTCAACTTGTATACGGCGCCCGAGCGGATCGAAGTCGGACGCTAGGTGCGACGGTGGCTCCGGCCCGAGGTTTCGAGCTCCGCACCGGCCGCCCCCGAAGTCGCTCCTTCGTCGGATCCGCTGCGCACTGGCAATCGCGGCGCTGGTGAGTGTCGCGGGTACGCCGAGGCTGCGGATCGAGACGCAGCGCGATCCTGCGGGCATCGGCTTTCCGCTCGGCTCGGAGATCCGCGAGCCCCACCAGATCCAGCGAGCGCTTCCCTTCGACGTCGCGCCCGCGGAGAGGCGTTCGGCGCGCTCGCGCCGGCGACGTCGCGCGGAGCCGCAGCTGGGCGCCCGCGCCGTTCCGGCCAAATCGAGCGTACTTTTCCTGCCGCATTCGTGGTATTCCAGCATGGATCGGGGCCGCCCACTCGGCGCCATCCCATCGACGCCGCGTCTCCTCGCCCCGCTCGGGAGGATCGAGATGGAGCGCGTTCCCTCGCTTCGCGTGGGCTGGCGTCGGTCGTGCCGCGTCGTGGCCGTGTTCGGAGCGGCGCTCGCGTTCGCGCCGAACGCTGCGCGAGCAACCACCCACGAATTCACGATCGATCCGACGCAGAGCTGGCTCGAGGTGAACACGGCGCAGACGGGGATGCGGATCACGGTGCCCGGGCCATTCGCGTCGCTGTTCCTCGCGACGGCGCCGCAGTCGGGCCCTGGCATCTCTGGAGGTACACTTCCGGGTGGCATGCCGACCAACGGCACGCGCGCGTCGCTCTCCGGCAAGATCCTCGTGAACGTGAGCCCTACGCAGGTCACCTTCCTGCGAGAGAACTCGCTGGTCGTGATCGGGAGCACCGGGAACTTCCTCCCGGGCAGGGCCGCCGCACCGACGACGCCCGCGCCTGCCAACCTGGCCGTGAGCATCGACGCGCCGCTCTTCGGCCTGGCTAGCGATCTGGTGTTGCGCGACGCCAAGTTCTCGATGGTCGGCGACCTGATCCCGATCACCGCCTCGCCGACGCCCGGTCTCTTCACGTTCTCGCCGAGCTTCGAGCTGACACCGTTCTGGATGGACGGCAGCTACGCGGGCGATGTGAACGGCGTGCTGGGTTCGCTGGCCGCGACCAACATCCAGCCGTTCGCCTCGAACTCGGTGCAGGGCAGCTTCCAGCAGCTTCCGGGCGGCCGCCTCCGGCTCACGCTCCCGTATTTGCTGACACACTCGCCGTTCGGATTGCCGCTCGTCGGTGTGCCGCTTCCCGCGAACCTCCAGGTGCGGATCACCGGCCAAGTCGTCGCAACGGCGCCCGAGCCGGGCGCGTCGCTGCCGGCGATCGTCGCGCTGCTCGGCCTCGCCTGGTGGCGACGCCGAGAGCGTGTACTCCGACACGGCGTTCTGCCGACCTTCGCGGCGCTGTTGCTGCTCAGCGCGGCCTGCCAGGTCACAGACGAGTTCGACCCGCAGGCCGACGAGCCGCAGGCGACCGACACGAGCGACGAGACCTCCACGAATGCCTATTCGAATGTCGAGATCCAGCTCGGGCTCGACACGTTCAGTGGCGAGGACGGCGACAACCTGCAGAACGAAGACGCCGAGGTGATCCTCCCGGATCCTGCGGGCTCGTCCTCCTTCACGGCAACTGCTGCGGCCGAGCGCACGGTCAGACTTTTCTCACCCGACGACGTCTTCTCGTGGCGCGTCCGTGTCGACGTCGAGAACGACGGCAGCCAGCTCAGTTGGACCTACGACGATTCGATCGACGGGGGCTTCGACTACTTGATCCTTCTGCCGTCGGGCGAGACGCCTCCGACCACGATCCCTGTGACGCTGATCGATACCGTGGTCGGCGCCGATCCGGGTGATCAGCGCACCCTCACCGCGCAGGTCGCGTGTGACGGACTGACGCTCGTCGCGCTCGTGCCGAACGAGTCGACGCCGATTCCGATCGATGGCAACGGCACGAGTTTCGTCACGGGCTCGTGCACGGTGTCGCTTGCGCAGAGCGGGGTTCGCACGAACGTCGCGACCAGCGAGTATCAGGCGAACGCGGAAGTCTTCCCGCCGCGCGTCGGATCACAGGTCACGCTCACGGGCTGCGCCAATGACGATCCCGCCAACCCGTATCCGCAAACCGACAGCGGCGCCTGCGGCAACGGGATCGGAACCGGCTGCTTCAATGACGTGCACTGCGCGCCCGGCTACTTCTGCAGCAACTCGCTGTGCCGGAGCGGCGCCACGGGCGATGGCTGCAACTACGACGCGCAGTGCCAGCGCGTCAACCCGGAGGCGGTCTGCGCACTCGGCGTCTGCGGCCCGCCGAGCGCGACCTGCGACCCGGTCGCCCAGACCGGCTGCGCCGCGAACCAGAAGTGCGACACCACCCCCGGCCAGACGCCCGAGGGCCAGAGCGGCGGGGTCACGCGCTGTACCGCAAACGGTCTGGCCGCCGAAGGATCCGCCTGCGTCCAGAACTCCACCGGATCCACCAGCTGCGTAGCGGGCACGACTTGCGATGGCGGTGTCTGCCGACGCTGGTGCCACAGCGCCGCAGGCTGCGGCGCCGGCGAGGCCTGTGATCTCACGAAGGGCATCAATGCATTCGACCGGGGCCGGGATCTGGAGGAAGGCGACGGCGGTCGTTGCAAGCCAGCGCCGACCTGCCTCGGCTGTCGCTGACCGTAACCTCAGCGCGCAGCGCCGTGAATCTGCCCGCGCAAGCGCGCAACCAGCACGCCGAGATACTCCTTGATCGCGCTGTCGGTGCCGCGCAGCGCACCCGCGTTCGGGATCCACGCGAACGGGTTGCCGAGATCGAGGCGGCCGAGCGCGAAGTCGGTGGCAGCCGGGATCGCCGTAATGCCGGCACTCTCGAAGAGCAACATCGATCGCCACATGTGGGCGGCACTGGTGACGAGCAGGATCGGCCCGCGCATTCCGCGCGCATCGAGCAGCTCCCGCGTCAGCACGGCGTTCTGATGGGTATTGAGGCTCTCGCGCTCGATCCAGATCGCGTCGCGCGGCACGCCCCACTCGACGAGCAGATCCGCCGTGGTGTCGGCAGACGTCTCCGTGACGCCCGGACTCGGGACGCTCCCGCCCGTCGCGATGATCACGGGCGCTTTGCCCGCGCGGTAGAGGCGCGCCGCGTGCACGATGCGGTCGACGGCTTCCGTGAGGTCGACCCAGTTGCGTGGCGGCGAAGCCGGTGCGAGGGCGCCACCGAGCAGCACGATCGCGCTCGCATTCGGCGTCTGCTCGGGCGACACCGCGGCGTAGTCCCCTTCGAGCGATTGGATCAGCGTGAAGCTGACGGCGGGCGTCGAAGCCACCCAGAGCAACGCGAGCGAAGCCCAGAGACAAGCGCCCGCACGCCGCGTGCGACCCCGCGCGAGCAGCAGCAGCCCGACGAGCGACAGCGCGATCGAGAGTACGAGCGGATAGACGAGCTGCGTGGCGAGCTTCGTGAGCAGGTAGCCCGTCATCGCAGCGCCCGATCGCGCGCGTGCGCGGCCGCTATGCCTCGCTCCCTTCCGCCAGCGCGTCGCCCTGCGGACCCTCGGGTTCGAGGAATGCTTCGCCGGGCGGCTCGCCACGCAGTTGGCGGATCCGATCGTGTGCCGCGCCGAGTTCGCCCCGGATCACCAGGTAGAGGCGGCGATGGGTGCGCTCGCGCTGCCGATAGCGAAGCGCGTCGCGCAGGGCGTCGCGAATCTGTCCGTTGAGACGCCGCACCTCTTCCTCGGCCGCGTCGGCGCGATGCGACAACGCGCGATGCTCGTCGGGATCGATCCTCACGACGCGCGTCGCCCTGTCGCGTTCCTGCACCGCGTGAGACGCTTCCTCGCGCAGCCGCACGACATCATGACGCGCGGCGTCGGTGTCGCCCTCGAGTCTCGCGACCTCGTCGCGCAGCCGTTTGCACTCCGCGTCGCGATCGCGCAGCTCGACCTGGGTCGCGGCGACGCGCGCCTCGAGCGGTGCCTTCTCTTCCTGCGCGCTGAACGCGCGGCGCTTCGCCTTCTCGAGCCGCTGGCGCAGCTCCGCCACTTCGCCAACGCGCTCGCGGCGATCGGCCGCCTTCTGTTCGAGCGCGCTGCGCTCGCTCTCGATCGAATCGCGCAGCGTCGCGAACTCGGTTTCGAGCCCGAGGCGCCGTGCCCGCTCGCCGCGCCACGCGACCCATCCCGCTCCCGCCGCCAACATCGCCACTGCCACGAGCGCGAACGCTGCTCCGGTCATCCCTGCCTCCTCCGCGCCGGGGCGGACCGCGGACTCTAGAACGCTCCGGCCACCCGATCCAAACACCAGTAGATGCCCAGCGATCCAATCGCATACGCGGGGGCGAGCGCCGCCCAACGCGTCGCTCGCGTGGACGAAGCGGGTACGACTTGCCGCAGCATCGCCAAGAGCAGGAGCAATGCCACGACCACGGCGAGCTGACCCAACTCGATCCCGACGTTGAAGCCGGCGAGCGCCAGCGGGATCTCGCGCGTCGGGATGCCGAGTTCGGCCAGCGCGCTGGCGAACCCGAGACCGTGCAACAACCCGAACGCAAACGGCAGCGCGAACGGTCGACGCGCGACACCGACGCGATCGTTCTCTCGCTCCGCACGGCGCGTGAGATCGACGGCCAAACACACCAGTGTCGACGCAATGGCAATCTCGATGAGCGCCGCCGGCGCGCGCACGAAGCCGAGCGCCGCAAGCGCCAGCGTGACGCTGTGACCCGTGGTGAATGCAGTCACCGCCACGAAGAGGCGTCGCCCGCCCCCGAGCAGCGCCACCAACCCAGCGAGAAACAGCAGGTGATCGAGCCCGCCGAACAGATGGCCGGCGCCCATCCGCACGTGCGAAGCGAATACACCCAAGGGGCTCTCGCGCGCTGGCACGCGCAGCGACGGCGCATCGGGCCGCAACAGCGCGCGCACCGAGCGACCATCGGTGAAGTGGATGCGAACGAGCGCGTCGGCGCCGCTCGCGCCCAGTCCCGCGACGGCGAGCGTCGCGCCCGTGAGTCCGCCGGCTCCGC
Organism: Deltaproteobacteria bacterium; assembly: GCA_031362725.1. Lineage (GTDB taxonomy): Bacteria > Myxococcota_A > UBA9160 > UBA9160 > PR03 > PR03. The sequence goes on from JANLTC010000095.1 coordinate 34,562, forward strand.
AGCGGACTTCGCTTGCCTCGAAGAAGCCTCGTGCCGACACATCACTGTGCACCGTGCCGACGGTTTCGCACGTCGCCGGCAGCGTCACGCGCAACGCATCGCCCGCACGCGGCGTCTTCCAGCGAACCGCGAAGTGGCCGGGTTCGGCGAGTTCCTCGAGTTCCAGCAGCGCCGGCGAGAGCGGATGCGCGCGCGCAGGCGCAACCGCGAGGAGCGCGAGCGCGACGAGCGACGCGACACCCCTCATTGCGGCGTCGCGTCGGCGTAGCGCGCGCGCAGGCGGGCGACTCCCTCGCGCAGCGCCGCGTCCTGGCGCTCGGCGATGCAGGCGTCGCGCACGGCAGAGCGCACGGATTCGAAATCCGCGACGCGCCGGGCCACTCGCTCCTCCACCCGCAACAGATGCACGCCCTCCCTCGATGCGATCGGCCCCGTCCACACGCCCACGTCGGCCGCGAACGCGGCGCGTGCAAAGGCGGCGCCGAAGCCGCGTTCCAGTTCCGCCTCGCTGCGCAGCGAGATCGCATTCCCGAGCAGGCACGGATCGCCGCGATGATGCGCTTCGGCGGGCAGGATCGCTGCGCTACGAAGCGCTGCCAGCGTGCTGCGCGCTCGACGCTCGGGCACGGGGTCGCGATCGCTCCGTGCGAAACAGACCTGCGCGAAGCGCACCGCGGCCGGCTCTTCGAACGCATCGCGGTGGGCGTCGAACCACGCACGCAGCGCGACCTCGTCGACCGGCTCGCGCGCCGCATCGGCGCGCAGTCGTTCCGTCATCCGTGCAGCGAGACGACGGCGCACGAGTGCGTCGCTCGCATCGATGCCGAGCGCGAGCGCTTCGCGATAGAGACGTTCGGGCGCTGCGCCGCGGCGCAGCGCTTGCGACTCGCTCGACTGGTCCTCGATCGGACCGCCTTGCAGCGCGAGCATGTTGCTGACCAATCGCTCGCGCACCACGGCGTCGTCGCGATCGAGCCCGAGCCTGCGGGCTTCGCGTGCGAGCAATTCCTCGCGTTGCGCGTCGCGTTCGAGGAGCGCGTACACGCGCGCGTCGGGCGCGGCGCCTGTCTCGCGCGTGTACGCGGCGATCCGCTCCGCAACGCGCGTCGCCGGGAACGCAACCGGAAGTGGCGCCGCGATCCTTCGCTCGGCGGCGAAGAGGAGCGCGCCGAACAGCGCGAAGTGGAGCAGGTGTCGAGCCGGGCGCATCGCGCCTATGATGCCCCGCCCGGAGGCTTGCACCATGGCGCCGATGATTCCGAGTCCGGCCGCACGGCTTCGCGCACTACTCGAGCGACCGGGAATCCGCGTCATGCCGTGCTGTTTCGATGCGCTGTCGGCGCGGCTCATCGAGCGGGCGGGCTTCGAACTCACCTTCATGAGCGGGTTTGCGGTTTCCGCCGCGCGCGCCGGCTTGCCGGATACCGGCCTGCTCTCGTATGGCGAGATCGTGGACGTCGGCCAGGCGATCACCGGAGCGATCTCGCTGCCGGTGATCGGCGACGGCGACACCGGCTATGGCAACGCGGTGAACGTGAAGCGCACGGTGCGCGGCTTCGCGCGTGCCGGCTTCGCTTGCGTGATGATCGAAGACCAGCTCGCGCCGAAGCGCTGCGGGCACACGCGCGGCAAGGCGGTCGTCGGGCGCATAGAGGCGCGCGCCCGGATCAAGGCCGCCGTCGACGCGCGCGAGGAACTGCGCAGCGAAGGACTCGAGATCCTCGTGATGGCGCGCACCGACGCACGCGCCACGCATGGGCTCGACGAAGCGCTCGACCGCGCCAGCGCGTTCGAGCAGATCGGCGTCGACGTGGCGTTCGTCGAGGCGCCGCGCACCGAAGCGGAGATGGAACGCGTCGGCCGCGCGCTTTCGCTGCCCCTCATGGCGAATCTCGTCGAGGACGGCGACACACCCTGGCTCGCGCCGGATCGGCTCGCCGAACTCGGGTTCAAGATTGCTGCATACCCACTCGCGCTGCTCAGCGCGTCGGTACGCGCGATGCGCGATGCGCTCGATACGCTCCGCGAAGGTCGCCCGGTCGAGCGCCGCATCTCGTTCGCGGAGCTGCGCGAGATCGTCGGCTTCGATGCCTACGACGCCGAAGTCGGTCGCTACACGATCGACGAATGATGCGCGCCCCGACGAGGCGCGCGCGCAGCGACTTGCAGCGCCATTCGTCGCGGATGTGCAGATGACAGGCAGCTTGCAGGTCGCAACAGTGCTCACGTCATCTACGCGCCAAACCGAAATCCTAGACAGGAGGGCTGGCCGGGCAATTGCGCCTGGCGAGAGGATCGCCCATTCGCCCCTCCTGCCTGCTCATCATCGCAGCCATCACCCTGCTCGGCGCGCGGACAGTCGGCGCAACCGATGCGTTCTCGGATTCGCCGTACAGCGAGGCCATTCCGGCGTATGGCGTCTGCGACGCGGTGATCGATCCGGGCACGGCGCTCGCGACCTTGAACACGCTGCTCAACGATCCGGGCAAACGCGTATTCTGTTTCGAGCCCGGCGACTACCGCGCCGCCGGCGAACTCTTCTTGACGGCCTCGGGCACATCGCAGAGCCGCCGCTTCCTCCGCTTCGCTGCGCAGGACGGCCTCCGCAACGCAGTCCAGCGTTCACCGCGGGCGCTGGTCGAGAGCCTGCGAATCCTGGGTAGCTGGTGGGTGATCGAGGGACTCACGATCCAGCCGCATGCCGGTACGACGGCGTGGTTCGTCACGATCTACGGCGGCGATCACAACGTGCTCGAAGGGAATTTGATCGATGGCATCGACCATGTGCCCCAGCTGAGCACGCAGAATGCAGTCGTCGTGGCCGGCTACCAGGGCGATCCTGCGACGTTCAATACGGTGCAGGCGAACGTGGTCCGGAACGGCAACCAGGGTCGCCGGCCGGGCGACTTTGGCGGCGTCATGATCATCTGGGGCAACGTTGCCAGCGAGAACAACGACTTCAACAAGGTCGTCGACAACGAGATCTATGACTGGGGCGACGGGATCGCAGTGGCCGGGTACACCAATGACTGCAGCGAGCCTGGTACCCAGAGTGGAACCGTGATCGACGGCAACGACGTCTACATCACGGCCGCCAAACGCATCGACTGCGCATCGGGCGGAAGCGATCCGGACGGGCAATGCGCCTGCGCGGAGAACGGCATCGACCTGAAGTCGAAGGGCGGCCCCGAAGCCTGGCTCTGGACCCAGGTCACCCACAATCGCGTATGGGGATTCCGTCCGACGTCTGCGGCGGCGGACTGCGGCGGATCCGGTGCCAACGGACAGGCGATCGACGCCGGCAGCTTCTGCCCGGAACACGTGCTGGTGGCGAACAACGTCATCTTCGACTCCACCCAGGGCGTCACCGTTGCCGGATCGAGCTGGATCATTGCCGGCAATCTCATCCACGACATCCGCGTCTCCGACGGCCGCTACAACAACGGCGCAATGGCAATCCTGCCGTCCTCGGAAGCGACCGACGTACGCATCGAGTTCAATACCGTCGTGGATGTCGACAACTCCTACGACGATCGCTCGTCGAACACCGACACGCGCTGCAACGCCGTGATCAACGATCAAGACGTCGTGGGAATCGGCGGTTCGCGCGGCCTGAACCACTCGACCGAGCACAACTTCCTGTACCAGTCACCCGTCGGAAGTTTCCTCGGCTCGACCAACGAGAGCTACGCGAGCGCTGCCGAGAGCGGCAACAGCGAGTACTGCTTCTGGCGAAAGCGCTGGACGGCGCCCGAACGCATCTGCATTCCACTCGCGAACACGACGGCGTCCAGTACCCACGAGGCATCGGTCGCGAGCTGCGATCCCGACCTGCTCGCGCCGTTCGGCATGGCAGCGGTCTCGTACCCGTCGTCGCCCGCTCCGGAGCCGCTTGCAGCCTGGCTCGGTGGCGCGAGCCTCGTCACGCTCGGCGCCCTCGCGCGGCGCGACCGAAGACACCGCGCGAACTGACGCGTGGGCCCCGTGTGAGGGGCCCGGTGCAGGCGCGTTGCTGCAGGTGCAGTCGGGGCCCTGCACCTGGTGGGCCCGCAACGGCTGCGAGGCGCGTTCTCCGTTCGTTTCGTCGCGGCACGGCCCTTGCTCTTCCGGTGAGGCATGTTCTGCAGCAACTCACTCGCACCGGCCGGACGTGGCGGGAGGGCTGCGATGCGAGAGCGCCGTGAGGATCGCCATCGACGTCGCAACTTGCGCCGCGAGCTCCACGAGGAATTGCGCGCATCGGGCGAGGATGTCGCCCAGTGGGCGCTCGATCAGGCGCGCGACAAGCTCCGGATCAAAAAGCGCCCGCTGTCGCCCGAAGAGCGGGCGCTGAAGGAAGCGCGCGAGGCGGTCGCGCGACGGCTCGGATTCTTCGGTCACCTGATTCCGTACGTGATCGTGAATCTCGGGATCCTGTTCACGGCGGGTTTCCGGCCGGCGTTCACGACGGCAATCTTTTGGGGCATCGGACTCGCCTGCCACGGTTTCTTCGCGCTGCTCGCGCCCGACCTCCGCAAGCGCTGGACCGAGGACGAACTGCGCAACCGGATGCCCGAGGAAGTGTCGCGCAACCGCCGCGAGCTCGAGGACCGCCACGCGCGCAACCTCGAACACCTCTCGGCGTCGATCGCGCACGAGATCCGCAACCCGAT
>JANLTC010000148.1:0-3876 GCA_031362725.1 Deltaproteobacteria bacterium
GGGGGGGGGGGGGGCTCGGCGCCCGCCCTGGGCGCCGCTGGCGTTTTCCGCCCCCCGCCCCCCCCGCCCGCGCTTGGTACCTGGTGCTCAGGAGCAGATGCCCCGAAACGAATGGCAATGAGCGGGGGCGGGACGTTCGGCCATAACAATCCGCAGGCGCCTCGCAGTGCCGACGCGAAGCCACGACGCCCGCCGCCGAGGACTTTTCGGCCGAGTCCCCCGCCCGCGCGCCTCGCACCCACGTTCCAGGCGAGACGGCCGTAGCGGAGCGAGGCCCGCGGACCGTGCCCGTCGGGCGCGCTAGCGGATGCCGATCGACTTCAGCAGGCGCGAGAGGTTCGATTGCCGCATGCCGAGGATCTCCGCGGCGCGCGTCTGGTTGCCCGACGCAGCGGTGAGTGCCTCGCGAACGCGGTGCGCCTTGTACGCCTCGACGGCTTCTGCGAGCGGAAGCGCGTCGATCGCCTCGCCCGCGCCGCTCGCGACGGCGCCGCGCTCGTCGAGCAGCAGGTCCGCCGCGTGCAGCGTGGGGCCGCTCACCAGCACGGCGGCGCGCTCGAGCGCGTTCGAGAGTTCGCGAACGTTGCCGGGCCAGTCGTGCGCGACCAGCCGCGCGAGCGCGTCGCCCGTGAGTGTCAGCGGCGGCTGGCCGAGTTCGCGGCCGAAGCGCGCGAGGAAGTGCTGGGCGAGCGGCGCGATCTCGCCGCGCCGCTCGCGCAGTGGCGGCACCAGCGCCGACACCACGGCGAGCCGGTAGTAGAGATCTTCCCGGAACGAGCCGTCGCGCATGCCGCGGCGCAGGTCGCGGTTGGTGGCGGCCACGACGCGCACATCGATGCGGATGTCGCGCGTTCCGCCGACGCGCTGGATCTCGCGCTCCTGCAGCACGCGCAGCAGCTTGGCCTGCAGCGGCGGAGCCAGCTCGCCGATCTCGTCGAGAAAAATCGTCCCGCCGTGGGCGAGTTCGAACTTCCCCTTCTTCTGCGCGGCGGCGCCGGTGAACGCGCCCTTCTCGTGACCGAAGAGCTCCGATTCGAGCAGCGTGGGCGAGAGCGCCACGCAGTTCACCGCGACGAAGGGCGCCTCGGCGCGCGGACTCGCGCGGTGGACGGCGCGCGCCAATACTTCCTTGCCGACACCGCTCTCGCCGAGTAGCAACACGGTCGAGCGCGTGGCGGCGGCGGTACGCAGCGTCGCGACCAACTGCTGCATCGCGGGACTGTCGCCGACGACGAGCGCGTAGCGATCGTCGACCGTCTCGCGGAGTGCGCGGTTCGCCGCGTCGAGCCGCTCGATCGCGCGGGCGCGCTCGAGCGCAGTGGCCACGAGACTCGCGAACGCTTCGAGCAGCGCGAGATCGTCGGCGTCGAAACCATCGGGCTGCGCGGTGTTGATCACCTCGATCGCACCGACGACGCGTCCCGCATCGCGCAGCGGCGCGCATAGGATCGCGCGCGTCACGAAACCCGTGCTGCGATCGACGCCTCCGTAGAAGCGTGGATCGCTCTTCGTGTCGTTGCAGAGGATGGGCTCGCCGCTCTGCACCACCGCGCCGACGATCCCGCGACCGAGCGGCAAGCGGATCTCGGCGCCCTCGATCTCGCCCTCGACGGTCGGGAACACCAGTTCGCCTTCGGCCGCATCGACGAGCGCAACGCTAACGCCCTCGGCGTCGAACAGGCGCAGCGCCGACGCCACGACGAGCTTCAACACCGTCTCGGGCGCCGCTGCGCCCATCATCTCGCGATTGATCTCGATCAGCGCGGCGAGGCGCTCACGTGTCGACACGGCGCGGAGCCTAGGTCCGTGTGATCGAGGCCGCCGCCATATCGGTGGGAGATGGCTCAGCGCGATATGACGGCGCTTGGATCGATCCGTTTCGATTCAACGAAACCCTTGCATTCCGGCGACTTGCAGCCGCGGCCTGGATCGGCACGGGCGTTGCGATGTCAGTCGGGCATACGCGGCCGAGACGCCGCCCACCAAGGGGAACCGCCATGACTCGCTCGATCCGACTGAGCCTCGTTCTCGCAATCGCTTCGATCCTCTCGATCTCGCCGCGCGCGGCCGTCGCGCAAAGCCTGACGACCCTCGCGACCGTGTCCACCAGCTTGGTTGCGACCTCGAAGACCTGCCCGGTGGTGACGCCGGTCATCCACGCGATGACGCTCTCGGTGCCGTCGTCCGGAAGCGGCGCCGTCTGCACGAACGACACCCAGTGCACCGGCGCCGGCGAATACTGCGGCTTCGACCTCAACGCGATCTCCGGCAACTGCAAGGTCAGCGGTCTGCTGGAACGCAGCGGCATTCACTATGTCGCGGGCAATCTCGTCGATGCCGACGTCACGGTCCCCCAGTGTACGACGATCAGCGAAGTGAACGGCACGCCGCTCGGGGGCTTCAGCGGCAGCGGCGGGGACGTACCGACCTCTAATACGAGCTGGTCGTTCCTGGGGTCGAGCGGGACGACGGTGAACGGCGTGCCGGCGATCCGCTATCGCATTCGCGTGCAGACACCGAACTTCGGCGACGGCCAGACCGCGGCGCTGACGGTGAAGGTCGCCGCGAGCACGGGAGGCGCCACGACGACGCGAACGCTGACGCTCGCGAACGTCGCCGCGGTGAACGCGGCGATGCGCACCACCGTTGCGGAGACGCGCATCCGCAACGACTTCGTGACCTCGATGTACAAGAAGTTTGGCGACTACGACCAGTTCTGGCAGGCAGACGGAACCCGCGTCTACGGACTCAACTGGGACCAACAGTGGGCGATCTTGCGCGACAACCGCATCTACTATCGCGGCACCGACATCCGTATCCGCAGCCGCCAGGTCACGTTCAGCATGCAGTTCAAGGTCGAGAAGTTCGGCTGCAACCCCACGGTGTTCGCAGACGGTTCGTTCCGGCTGGTGCCGGACGAGCCGGCCGGCGACGGCGTCAAACTTGAGTGGATCATCGCCCCGCGCGTCGAGGTGAGCGCTTCAGGCATCTGCTCGGCGATCCCGGGCTACCAGCTCCTCACCGACTTGAAGGCCGACGAGGCCGCGATCGCGGCGCCGCTCGCGAAGACGCTCTCCGCCGGCTTCGGCGCCGACGAGGACGGCCACATTCAGGTGTGCAACGGGTGCCGCGTCGTCGACGTGCGGATCGGCGGCGGCAAGATCGACATCATGACGGTGCCGCCGACCGCGCGCGTACGCGTCAACGTGTCGACCACCACGCTCACCGACAAGACGGCGAACCCGAACGCGGGTCTGCTGCTGCCGGCCGGAATGCTCGCGCCGATCGTCGCCGGCGGGACCTACGAGTCGTGCCAGGCGTCGATCGGCCAGTCGCCGGCGACCTGCACGCCGAAGTTCGCGCTCGACGGGGCGGGCCTCTTCAACTGGTGGGGAAGCGACGTTCCGGTGCCGAGCCCCATCGCGTATAGCCAGACCGGTGCCGCGGCGGTGCTCGGCGGCCGGCAGAATGCGTGGGCGCGCTTGCAGGGTCTGACGCGCGACGTGGCGAAGCTGCCGTCGCGCAGGTTCCCGGCCGGCGCACTGCTCGCGCGGCGCAGCACGACGGACCTGTTGCAACCGACCACGCGAGCGCTCGTCGAGAACGGCTGCGTGATGCCGCCGAACCCCACATCCGCGTACCGCGTGTCACTCGGTGTGAACGACATCGCGCAGCCCGTCACCGGCGCGCCGCCCACGTCGGGCAAGCTCGAAGCGACGGTGCTGATCGCGGCCCACAAACTCCAGAGCGAATCAGTGTTCGGCAGCCAAAAGGAGTGCGTCGCGGAGACGTTGCCGACGTCTGTCGCGACGGGAGGCCTTGCAACGTCGCGCTGAGGCGCGCACAGCATCGACGCGGGCGCGCTGCCTCGTGCAG
>JANLTC010000164.1:0-27671 GCA_031362725.1 Deltaproteobacteria bacterium
GCTGCCGTCGCCACCCATGCGCGTCGCGTCGAAGGCGATCGTTCCGACGGCGCCGCCCTGCGGCGGGAACTCACCGCTGCCGGTGCCGAGCGGACCCGTGTCGCGGTTGAAGGTGCCGAGCCCGTTGCGGCGGAAGTACAGCTCGATGTGATCGAGATCGGTGAGGCCGTTCGTCACCTGGTAGCTCACGGTCGTCGTGGTGCCGCTCGGCGCGCTCGCCGCCGTCGCGACGGTTTCGGGCGCCGTGGTATCGGCGTCGCTGATCGTGATCGGCACCGGCGCCGACGTGGCTTCGTTGCCCGCCGCGTCGCTCGCGAACGCGCGGATCGAGACTTCGGAGGCAACGAGGCCGATCGGCACGCGGAAGCGGAACGTGGCGCCGGCCGTCAACGTCGGCGGCGCGATCGACTCGGTGCCCGCGGCTCCGGCGATGCCGTCGACGGCGTAGCGGAGTTGCGAAACGCCCACGAGATCGGATGCAGCGACGACCACTTCGACTTCGTCGTCGTAGCCGTAGATGGCATCGATTGCCGGCGCCGAGATCGCGACGGACGGCGCGGTCTCATCGACGACGTCGACCGTGCGCGTCGCGAGCGTCGAAAGATTGCCGCCGGTGTCCTCGGCTTGCAGCGACAGCGCGACGCTGCCGCCGATCGGCGCGTCGCCGGCGATCGCGAACGAGAAGGTCTGGTCAGTGCTGGTCGCGGACGGCGTCACCTGGCGCGTCTCCGAGAAGCTCGTCGCGCCGCTCGCGATGAGCGTCACGCGCGTCACACCGACGGCGTCGAGAGCGCGCGCGGTCACCGTCACGGTGTCGCCGCGCTCGAAGTGGGTTCCCGCGGCCGGCGCGAGGAACGCGACCGTCGGCGCGAGGTCCGTCGCGACATCGACGACGACGGGCACGAGCACCGGCGGCACGCCGCTAGCCGACACCGTGATGTTTGCCGAACCGATCGCCAGCGCGCGCACGACGCCGTTCGTGACGCCGATCACCGCGGGCGCGGACGACGAGAAGCCGAGGCCGGAGGTCAGCACGGTGGTCGTCGCGTCGCTGTAGTGGCCGGTGACGGTGAGCGGCTGCGTCGAGCCGACGGCGGGGAGCGCGACGCTCGACGGGGCGACGGAGATCGATGTGAGCACGCGCGCGGTCACCGTGACGGGCACGTCGAGGGAAAGGCCACCGAAGCCAACCGTGATCGTGGCCAATCCATTGCCAATCGAGACGACGCGCCCGCTCGAGTTCACCGAGGCGACGGAGGCGAGGCTGGTCGAGTAGCTCGCAAGACCGGTCACCGCTGGCGACGAGGCGTCTGCATAGTTCGCCGTGACGACGAGATCGGCTACGGCTCCGAGCGTCGCGAACGACAGCGTCGGCGGTGCCACCGAGATCGACACGAGCGTGGGCGGTGCCGGAACCAGCGCAAACGCGGCGGCGCTCACATCGCTCGAGACGGCGAGATCGAGCACGACGGCGGAGAGCTGATCGCCGGAGTCGGCGTCGATCGAGGTCGTGAAGGTTCCGTCGTCCGCCACCGCGAACGTCGCGTCGATGCCGCTCGTCAGATTGGTGAGCGTGAGCTGGCCACTTGCGCTCGCGGTTCCCGACACCGTCGTGAGGCCACCGCTCGGCACCGTCACCGAGGTGATCACGGGGGCTGCGGGCGGCGCGCCGCCAACGGGTGTGTCGAGGACCTGGAAGTCTACGTAGGAGGTCGGTGCGCCGGGATCGTTGGAGTTGCCGACGCCGTTGGTCGCGAGCAGGAAGAGGCGGTGCGTCCCCGACGCGAGCGCTGCGGTCTCGAGCAGGAACGAATCGAGTCCGGTCGCGACCGGCGTTCCGTTCGGATCATCGAGGAAGAACGCCGCCGACGCGATACCAAACTCGTCCTGCGCGTCGCCGTTGATCGCGATGCGTGAGCCGATCGTGTAGCGACCGCCGACGAAGCCTCCGAAATCGACGGTCGGCTCGTTGATGTTCACGACGAGCTCGAAGTCGAAGAAGTCTTCGCCCGTCTGCTCGAGGCCGTCGGTCGCGACCGCGCGCACCGTGTGCGCGCCGAGTGGAAGACCGAGCGTGGTGATTGCCGTCTGGAACGGCGGCAGAAACAGCGTCGCGAACGGGTCGCTGTCGAAATCGAGGTAGTAGGCGACCGACTTGGCGCTCAGGCTGATCAGCTCGGGCGCGAGCGACACCGAGATGCCATGCAGCACCGGAGTGACGGGGCTTGCGGGGAGCACGATCTCGGGCGGCGCGGCTGTCGTCGCGATGATCGCCGCGATCGTCGCCTCCTGGCGGTTGCCTGCGCCGTCGATCGCGGTGCCGCGGAACTGATAGGTGTGACCGGGCACGAGCAGCGACGAATCCACCGCGAAGATCAGCGGGCCTTGCTCGCTGAGGTTGAAGACGGTTTTCTGATCGATCAGCTCGTACGGCGCGTCGGCGACGTCGGTGTCCTGTATCCGTAGCTCGACCTGCGACACACCAGTGCCCTGATCCGTCGGGTACGCATTGATGCGGATGATCTGCCCGGGAAGCACGCGCGTCGGGTCGACGGGGGGCTCGATCGAGAGCTCGAGGAACGGCGGCGTCTCGTCGTCGATGTTCGACGTTGTGAAGAAGGTGCTCGTCCAGTCGTTCGCGACGGGCGTACCGGATAGATCCGTGATGGTGTTCGCCAGGAAGATCGTGTGGCGCGTGTTGTCGGCGAGATGCCCGGTCGTTCCGGTGGCCTGCCAGAGCGCGACGGTGCGCTCGGTCAGCGTGACGAAGCTGAGCTGACCCGGCAGATCAGCGCCCGAATCGTCGAGCACCCGGAACGACGACGTCGGCGAGCCGGTCGTGATCGTGCTCTCGTTCATCTTCTCGGTGAAGAAGGCGACCACCGGCGAGCTGGTCGAGACACCGAACGCATTCGCGATCGGCAGCACGTTGTAGGCGGGCACGCCGTTCACGCTGTCGCGCACCACGGGGAAGTTGCCGGTGATGCAGCCGATGTTTCCGACCAGCACCTGGAGCTTGATGTTCTGGTCCGCGACGCCCATGCACGAGGTCACGCGGCCGGATTGATTCGGGAGGACCCGGAACACTTCGCGCACGCGCGCGCCGGGGAAGATGTGGCCGAAGCGCCGGATGGCGGGCGGGTCGATCGGCTCACAGATCGGAGCGCCCGACACTTCGTCGATGCTGCACTCGACGAGTTCGGCGCCACCGCCGACCGCCAGCTCGAGGCTCGCGTACAGCGCCGGCGCTTCGCCTCGGTTGGTGATGTCGACGACGAGGTCGTACGGAACACCCGCCACGACCGCGTCCGGGTGCGTCACGCGCACGTCGAAGGCGGGCGGCCCCTTCACCTCGACGGCCGTTTGCGCGGACCCGTTGAACGGGATCGGCTCGTCCTCCGGAATGCCGGGCCCGGTGATCGTGCCGCCGAACGACACGTTGATCGATCGGCGTCCGATCTCGTCGCCGCGGATGATGAACTCGCGCTGCTTCTGGCCAGCCGTGCCGGGCTCACCGGGCAGGATGTCGCCGAAGAGCGCCATGCCGTCATCGGGCAACGTCGGCGAGAGGCCGCCGTCCGGGAAGTCGATCATCGCGCTCACATCGGAGAGCGTGAAGATCCCCGACGTGTTCATCAGCAGCAGCCGAACTTCGAAGAACTCCTTCAGCGTCTTGATATCGCCCTGGATGATGATCACGCCCGGGATCCGCGGCGCGATGAAGCCGGGCGGGCTGGGCACGACGAGTTCGAACACGACGATCTCGGTGTCCGGGATGCGCGGATTGTTGCTGCCGTTGCCCGGGTCGGACTGCGGCTTGATGTCTTCGGAACCCATCGACTCTTCGCGGCCTCGTACGATCGGAATCGAGATCGGGATCTCTCGGTTCTCGATGGTGAGCACGATGTTGAAGCTCGAGACGTTGAAGTTCTCGGGATCCTCGATATCGATGACGCCGTCCTTGACGAGCTGCTCGATCTCCTCGACCGCGAGCGGACGCGACGTCACCTGCGAAACCACGACGTTCGCGAGGTCGATCTGCGTGATGCGAATGTCCTGGCTCTGCGAATTGCCGAAGTCGTCGGTCGCGGTGACGGTGAAGGTGTTCACCGCGTTGCGCAGCAGCGGAAGGTTCGGAAACGCGAAGCGGCCGTTGGCGTCGGGCGCGAGCGGACCGCTCGCTGCCGGACCGGTGACGGTGACGCGCGGCGCGGCATCGGCAGACGCGGCGACCAACATCGCGAGCGCGAATAGCGACGCGTGGAGGACGCTGTCTCGAATTCCGCGCGCTCCAGCGCCACCGCGCATCACAGCGTCCCCGGGAGTACCGAGGCTCCGAACAGCGCCAGGCGCACGATCGAAATGTCCCAGTACGCGCGACCCGTAATCGGCTCGATGCGCCGCACCTTCAGCCGCGCCTCCTTGCCGAGCGAACCCTCCGAGGTAAAGCCCGCAATGAAGACACCGCCGCGCGTGGGGCGATAAGTCACTTTCAGCTCGTGATCGGAGATCAACAACCGCACCTCGTCGGAGCCGGGTGCCAGACGGCCGACGACCGAGAAGTTGAAGGGCTGGAATCCCTCGTTCGTCGAGACGACGTAGCGCGACTCGATACTGTCGAGCTCGATGTCGGTCGGACCGTCGAGGCCTTCCTTGATCAGGTAGGCGCGTCTGTCCAGCTCTTCGTTGGTGGTGATCGGCGAACCCGAGCCGTCTCGGATCCCGTCGAGTTCGAGGGGCGTGATCACGTAGACCTCGCCCGCGTTCCAGTCCGCGAAGAGCAGATTGCCACTGGTGTCGACGGCAAGGCCCGACCAGCGTCGTCCGGGAATGTCGATCAGCTTCTTCACGGTGCCGGTCTCACCCGGCTCGATTGCGAACAGGATCTCCTCGTCCGAGAGATACAGCAGGCGCGCAATCCCCACCGAAATCGCGTTGCGCCGGTCGGCGACGATGTCCGACGGACCGGTGAACTTGAAGTCGGGATGCTCGGCGTAGGGTTGGGCGACGATGCGGTGGCGAAGTTGTCCGTTCGCGAAAGCGGGATTCGTCTCGGTGAGATGAACGGGGAGCCGCAGGATCCGATTGGTCGCCGTCAGGCCGGCACCGTAGAACTGATCCGAGTCGATGTTTGCGATGAAGAGATCCTCGACGAGGCCGGTTCCCGGTTCGTCGTAGTCGGAGATCGCCATCGCGACGGGTGTTGCCGGACGCGCGATGCCCAGCGTCAGGCTCCAGTAATTGACGACGCCCACGTGCTCGCGAGCGATCGGGGCGCCGCTGAAACGGAAGATGCGACCGCCGAGTTCCTCGTTCGAGTTGGCGTTGTTCAGGTAGACGCGTCCGCGCGAGTCCTGCGCGATCAAGGCCGACGGGAAGCCGGCATCGATGTTCGTCGCGTCGGGGATGCCGAAGAAGTGTTCGCGGACCAGGAACCCGGCTCGGGTGTTGTCCGGATCGCTGGCGGTGTGCAGGAATGCCAGGTGGTAGTCGGCGTTCCAGTCGGTCTCGAAGTTCGGAGCGAAGCTTCCGACTGACGGAGCGCGAGCAGCGGAGCGGCCGGCGTCTGTTGCCGGGGCCGCAGACGTCGCCGCTCGCAGGGCCAGAGGCGCGAGGTCGGCGGACTCGCCGGGCGTGAGGATCTTGATCTCTCCGTTGACCTTCTCGACGACATAGGCCGCCGAGGGCGCGCTCGGGATGACCTTGATGCCCTCGCGAACCTCGATCGGAGCCTCGAGCACATCGCCTACCACGCCGATCGCGTCCATCGCCGAACTCGCGAAGCGGCGAAGGCCACCCTTCGACCGGTGGAGGTCATCGAGCGCCAGGACCTTCTCCGGCAGATCCGCGCGCCGCGTTGCCTCGACCCGCTCGGCGTCGACGCGCACGGCGTCGTCCTGGATCTTCTTCAGCTCCACGTCGGCATCGTGGATGTCTGCGCGGATCGTGGCCTCCTCGGCATCGAGCAGCCCGAGTTGTTGACTGTGCGCGTCGATCGCCGGGATCTCGACGATCGCCTGTTGCACCGCATGCGCGTCGGTATCGAGACGCTTCGCCAACGCGGTGTTCTCGGCGCTAACCGACGAGACGCGCGACTTCTGCGTCTCGACATCCGCACTGACGATCCCGGCGAGATCGTCGAACGACTGCGCGGTGGGCGCCTGCGGGTCGGACGGCACGATCGAGATGGTGAGATCGCCGGCATTCGTGCGCGAGCTGACCACGCTGTACCGGCGGCTCGGCGGCGGAGGGCCCTCGCTCGGGAGCGGCTCCGTCGAGAGATCGACCTCGAAGGCTCGGCCGCTTCCCGGCGGCAAGGCCTCGGCGAGAGCTCGCTCCCGCGTCACCAGATCCCGCTGGGTTTCGAGGTCGGAGAGGATTCCCTGCTGGCGCCGCTCGAGGCCGGCGTTCTCGCGGAGCTGCAGCTCCAGGCGAACGGAGCGTTCGAGCGCGGATATCGTGTCCGCGTAGAGATCGGGACCGAGCAGCGTCTGGAGGCGCGTCGAGAGCGGATTGCCGGGGTCGCGTAGCGCTGCCACCGCCGCGGCCGAACCGGTGCGGTTCTCGATGGAGGTGCGGATGTGCTTGTCGAGTTCGACGATCACGTCGATGTGTCGCTGCATTTGTGCGCGCCGGAACTCGGGCCATTGCGCGCGGAGATCAGTGACCTTCTGCCGCACGGCCCTGACCTGATCGTCGAGATCGCGCAGGAGCCCCTGCCCCTTCCCGAGCTTGTTGATGACTCCCAACGCCTTGGCTTGGTAGTCGCTCCGGATTCTCTCGATGTCCGTCAGCGAGCGCGTCACGACGGAATTGACGTTGTCCTTGCCGAGCGCGGTCAGCACCTCGACTGAATCAATGCCACCGTTGGGAATGCCGTCGGGAATCTTCAAGCCGAAGTCCTGGTAGGTCGTCTTCAAGTCGTAGACCTCGCGCTCGCCTCCCGAGAAGATGCTGCGGGTAATGAAGCTGTCGTAGTACTGCACCGCGACGACCCGATAGAAGCTCCTGCCCTCTGGAATGGTGTCGCCCCGGATCAGGAACTGGCGCTTCTCGGGATCCTCGGGATCGGGCAGGCTCAGGTCCGTGATGAACTGGCCGTCTTTGATCGAGGTGCTGTCGAGTGTCGGATAGCGCCACAGGTGATATTCGTATTCGAGGAACTGCGGATTGATGCCGGGACCCACGAGATCAGCGACCTCGCTGAAGACGGGGATGTAGGGCAGGAAGCGCTCCGTGGAGTTCTCCTCCGCCGCGAGATCCGACGACGAGCGTTCGAAGACGATCGCGACCTTCTTGGTCCCGTCGAGGCCGGGCACGAGGAAGCTTTCGATTCGCGGGGGCTCGGGAGTCAGCGCAACGACCGTGTCGGGCCCCGTGGTGACCGCCCACAGTTTGCCCATGAAGCCGACCAGCAAGCCGCTCATGAAGGCGGTACCCACCGCGATCGCCGTGCCGACCGTCAGAAACGCCGCACCGGTAAAGGCGGCGAAGATGCCGATGGCCGCCAGCGCGAAGGCGCCTGCGAACACAGCGGGCGTGAACGAGTTGACTGCGATGTCCCAGATCGATCCGATCTTCGCCCACAGCGTGGCGCCCAGGATGTTGTTGGACCCTTTGCCGCCCTCCGCACCTTGCAACTGGCCCTGCGGAGCGGCGTTCGCCGTCCGCACGAGAGCGCCTCCCACGACCTCCGCCGCGTTGCCGACCGCGTCGCGCGCGCGCGCCCAGAAGCCCTCGAAGCGCGACGCGAACTTCTCACCGAGCGATGAGCGTTCCCCGGAGAGCGCGAAAGCCGGATTCTCGATTGTGTCGGGGTCGAGGCCCGCGCGCTCGAGCAGGCGGTCGAGGGCGAGGTTCAACGAGCCGAAGTTGGCGACGATGTAACTCGTGAGGAAGAGGTAGGACTGCACGGCATTCAGCGACGTCGCCGTGGTCAGCAGCGGCGCCTTGCTCGACAGAGTCGTGCCCTCGTTGAAGAGCAGGATGGGCAGGATCGAGTCTGCGGCACTGGGATCGGCCCAAGCAGCGTCGACCGCCGCCTGGAACGCCTCGATCGCTCCGTCGCGGTTGAAGCGGCCGCTGCGCAGTACGGCGAAACCGCCGTCGATGGTGTCGACGAGTTCACCGAGATCGGTCATGTGTCCGCCGCGCCAGCGGCGTGCCAGTTCCTCGACCGCTGCGGGCTTGAGGCTCATGATCCCGCTGCCCGCCGTGAGCGGATTCAGCTGCTCCCCGGCCTCGTCGAGTACGCCGACGTCCTTGCTCTGCAGTGCCAGGAAGGTGTCGACGACGAGGGCCTCCGTCTGCTGCTGGTCGAGGTCACCATCCTTCGAGCCGAGACCGCGATCGAGGACGCTCGCAACCGTGGCCGCGCGCGGCAGCGAGCCGGCCGGCGTGGCCGGGCGCGCCAGCGCATCGATCTCGACGGTGTTGCCGAGTTCCACGGCCTGATTGCTCACGATCGCGATCTTGGTGCGGAAGACGTCGTAGTTCGGCGTGACGACGACCAGCGTGCCGTCACCCGGCGGCGCGCCGACCAGCACGAAGTGACCCGTTTCGTCCGTCTCCACCGATAGGCTGGTCCCATCGAGCGTGACGCGCGCGCCCGCGACCGGAGCGCCCCTGAACGAGTCCACGATCTGCCCGCGCACCTCCGACGAGCCCTGCTCGACGCGGAACGCAACGACCGACGGAATCTCCTGCCCGCCCTCGAGCACGCGCACGGCGCGCACGCCGAGTTCGGCGTCGGCGGCGACGGCGACGCGCGCTCGCAGCGACGTCGGCGAGAGCACCTCCACGTTCTCGACTGCGATGCCCGCGCCGAAGGTGACCTGCGTCACGTTCGCTGCGAACGCGGTGCGCAGACCCGTGAGAACGACGTCCTGCGTGCGCCCCTGCGCGGCGTTCGCCGGGGCGAGGCCCGTCACGAGCGGCGCCGGCGTGGGCAGCGTCGACACGACCTCTCCCACCACCGAGCCGCTTACAGACTGTTGTTTCACGAAGGTCGGGCTTTGCGGGGGATCGACCGTGAGCGCGAGATCGACGACCGGCGCGACGGCGTCTTCGACCGTGATCTCGACGCTTTCCTGCGCCGTTGCACGCCCGTCACTCGCTTCGAATACGACTTGGTAGGTACCCGCCTGCTCGTGCGAGGGCCGGAACGCGAACTCGTGATTCAGCTCGTCGAAGAACGCGTTCTCGAGTGCGAGACCGGGGGCGATGATCACGACGGGGTCGTCGTCCGGATCGCTCGCGGCGACCGGAATGCGCAACTCGGCGCCCTCCTGGACGGTCGCATCGGCGATCGGCGCGATCAGCGGCGGGGCGTTGTCGCGCACCACCGTGATGACGACCGGGTTCACCGCGCGCATACCAGCGAACAAGGCGTAGAAGGCGACGTTGTGGACACCCGCCTGCCCCGGCACGGGCGTGAAGCGGAAGCGTTTGCCATCGAAGGTCGCGTTCTTCGGCAGCGGCTTCGCAAGAAAGCCCGCGCGCGGATAGTTGCTCTGGGCCTCGAGTTCGAGCGTCTCGCCTGCGCGGATTTCGAAGGCGCCGGACGGTGCTTGCAGCAGCAACGGATCACCCGCCACGTCGAGGCGCCACGTCTGGGTGTCGAAGCCGCCCGCGGGGTCCGCGACGCGCACGGTCATCGCGTTCTCGGCGGACGCCCCTTGCGCCGGCGCCCAAGTGATGGCGCCCGTCGCGGCGTCGATCGTCATTCCGTTCGGCGCTGGCGAGTCGAATCCGTAGGAAAGCGCGTCTCCCTCCCGATCGGTCGCCTCGACGTCATAGGCGTATCGCTCGCCGATCCGCACACTGCGTACCGGAATCGAGGTGATGCGCGGCGGACGATCGAAAGCCTCGACGTCCACAATGAAAGCCTGGCTCGTGTGGGCGCCCCGCGCGTCGGTCGCGCGAATCTCGACGGGGCGCGGGCCGATCTGCGACGTCGCCGGTCGCCAGCTGATGTAGCCCGAGGTGGTGATCTCCATGCCGGTCGGCGCAGTCGTGAGGCCGAGTGTCACGGCATCGCCGTCGGGATCGCGGGTCGTGACCTGGTACGAGTAGAGCTGCTCTTCCCGCGCGCCGGTGATCGGATCGGAGACGATGAGCGGAGCGAGATTGCCGTCGCCGCGCTCGCGCGGTGTGTAGTTGCAGGCAACCGACGGCTCGGACGAAACCGCGGAACCCGAGACTGCCAGCACCTGGTAGGCGTGCGCGGTGCCCGACTCCAGCCCGAAGTCGGCGAATACGGGATCGAGGACCTGACCGAGCTCTACGTCGACACCGTTCGCCGTTCGCCGCACGCGGTAGTAGGCCGCCCCTGCGACCGGATTCCAGCTGAGGTCGACCTTGTCGCGCTTGCCGCGGCAGCTGAGATCCGTGACGGGATCCGGCGGCGTTCCCTCGCCGACCGCGATCGGAACCGCCACGCACGCGGTCGATTGCTCGGATCGACTGCCGTCTGCCGTCAACGCAATGAGGCTGTATGCGTACGAGACCCCGTTCGATAGCGCGAGATCCGCGTACGCAGTGCCAGTGACCTCCGCGATCGGCTCCGCCGGTGCGCCCTGGACGCTGCGCAGGATCCGGTAGATCGCGGCATCCGGAACGGCGCTCCAGCTCAGATCGACCTTGCCGCGTTTCGGGCGACACAGGAGATCTGCAACGGCGGCCACGTCGGTCGGATCGCCCGCCTCCGCCACCGCCTCACAGACCGCGAGATCCCGGACCGCGACGCCTTCCGCAACCACCGCGCGAATGATGTAGCCATAGCGGGTGCCGTTCTGGAGGTTGGTGTCGACGAAGCTCGCGCCGGTGACTTCGCCGATCGGGTCGGCGTTCATGCCGTCGTTGGCTCGGAACACGCGGTAGCTGTCGATGCCCGGCTGCGGCTGCCACGCAATCGCGACCTGGCCGTCGCCGCCTTCGCAGACGGCGCGCTCGGCGAGATTCTGGGTACAGCTCGTCAGTGCGCCGACGATCGCAAAGGCGACCCCCGCGCGGAGCCGGTCGTGACGTCGGCGCATCACCGTGCGCTGCACTTAGCTGCGCCGTCGGGCCGCGACGAGGGCGATGCCAGCGCCGAGCAGCAACGCCGTCCCCGGCTCCGGCACGATCGACGCCGCGCCCGAGTACGTGATGACGGTGGTCGAGCGCGGATCGATGTCGCGCTGGTGGATCGCGAAGCCGCCGAGCCGGTCGCCGTCCTCCGACAGCAAGATCTCGAAGCGCGCGGTCTGTCCGGGGCTCAGCAAACCGATCACGAACGAGAGCGCCATCGACACATCTTCCGGTGCACCGATCGGCACCGCGTTGGTGCCGTCGAGGCTCGTCGAGCGCGCGTTCGCGAGGATGTCGCCGAATGTGAAGCCGGGCTCGTCGATCTCGTAGGCCTGGCCCGCCGCGAGCGCGCCGTCGGTCTCGGCGTACTCGTTGAAGAAGGTGTTCCGCGACTCGTCGATCTCGGCGTCGAAGAACGACAGGAACGTGATGCCCGCGATCGGGGCGGCCGTCGTGTTCGTGACGTCGTAGACGAGACGCAGATCGGTGGCGTCGGCCGAGAGCACCGACGAGAACGTCAGCAAGAGGCCGGCCGGCGACGGCTGCTGCGAGAGCTGAGCGGCGAGCGCGTCGCCCGGACCCGCCAGGAACGCGTCGATCTCTTCGACGAAACCGCCACTGCCGATCTGGAAGCTCGGCGGACCCGCCGGGCGCAAGTACGTGCCGCTGGCCGTGAAGGGCGCGACCACGATCGCCTGCGCCTCGGATCCCACCGCAGCGAGCAAGACGAGCGCAACGCAAAGACCCGGCGCACGACCACGCAGCATGAACCGCACCTCACAGCGCTACGGATGCCGGCGGGACGGGTGCGCGCCGAAAGGCACACGCCGACCACAGGCGAAATCATCTATTGGGCGTTGAGTGACCGGACGGAAAGCAACGTGTCAGGAAATCGTCACGGACTCGCAGTCATCCCCAGAAGAGGGGACCCGCACGGCCGTGATCGATCGATTGCTAGATCGCGAAGACCGCGAGGATGCCGAGCACGCTGCCGATCGCGGCGACCGCGTAGAGCAGCGAGCCGACGAGCGCGTCGCTGTGGTGGCCGAGCATGTCGACCGCGAGGGCGCGCGTGTGGTGCGCGCCCTTCCACAGCGGCAGCGCGATGATCGCGAGCAGCACGATCTTGCCGATCGGGTTCGACGCGATCGCGTGGGCGCGTTCGAACGACAGCGCGCCTTCGGGCAAGAGCCCGAGCGGGCCGCCGAGCGTCACCGTCATCAGATAGCCAGGCAGCAGCAGCGTGCCGACCATGATGCCGCCGCCGAAGAGCAGCCAGATGATCGGCTCGAGCCGGAGCAGCAGCGCTTTCACGGCCAGATTCCTCCGAGCACGGCGAGCAGCACGAGCGTGATGCCGATCCACGCGGCGTAGAGCCCCGCCTGCAGCACGGCGGGCGGCGGCGGCTTCGCCGGACCGATGCGCGCCGGCTGCGCCTTCGGGAACAGCCGGAAGAAGCGCACGCCGACGAAGAGCGCCGAGACGAGCGCGATCGCGTGGAAGATCAGATAGCCGGGGTGGCTGAAGCTCTCCATCAGCGCGTCCCACTTGGCCTGCCCACCGCCGAGCGCCGTTGCGACGCGCAGCGCGACGAAACCGACGAGCAGGTAGACGATGCCGGTCGCATCGAAGAGCAGGTAGGTGAGCATGCGCGGTCGCGTCCAGAAATCGTCCGGCACCGTCGGCGGCGCGGTGCGCGTGCTGCCCGGCTTGCGCGGACTCATCGCGTGGGGATCGGAGGGGCGCGCCATCTACGTGTTCCGTTTCACGACGAACGACGTCGCCCAGTCGATCACCGCGTTGAGCTTCGCCTGGTTCACGGCCGCCGCCGGATCGACGTTCTTCGGGCAGACTTCGCTGCACTCGTTGGCGTAGGAGCACGAAAACACCGTTCCCTCGCCGCGGAAGATCTCGTTGCGCACGGCGGCGCCCTCGTCGCGCGAATCCATGTTGTAGCGGTGGCCGAGCGCGATCGCGGCGGGGCCCAGAAAATCGGGTTCCTTCGCGACGACCGGACAGGCCGCGTAACAGAGCATGCAGTTGATGCACATGCTGAACTGCTTGAACTCGGCGAGCTGCGCGGGCGATTGTTTGTTGGTGCCCTCTTCCGCCGCCTTTTCCTTGGCGACGATGATCCAGGGCTTCACGGCCTTGAACTTCTCCATGAAGCCGTCCATCTCGATCACGAGATCGCGGATCACCGGGAAGTTCGCGAGCGGCGCGACTTCGACGGTGTCGCCGTAATCCGAGAGCGACGTCTTGCAGGTGAGCTTCGGCGCGCCATCGACGTTCATGCCGCAGCTGCCGCAGACGGCCATCCGGCACGACCAGCGGTGCGAGAGCGTCGGGTCGATCTCGTCCTTGATGAAGTTCAGCGCGTCGAGAACCTTCCACTCGGGCCGGCACGGCACCGTGTAGCTCTGTGTCTTCGGCACGGGATCCTTGTCGGGATCGAAGCGGGTGACCACGAAGGTGCGCGTCTTCATCTCGCCGCTGCCGTCGTTCGCCATCAGTATTTCCGCTCCTCGGGCTGGAACCGCGTGATCGTCACGGCCTTCTTTTCGAGCCGCGGTCCGGCCGGCGTGAAGAACATCATCGAGTGGTGCAGGAACTCGGCGTCGTTGCGGGTCGGGAAGTCGCGACACGCGTGGGCGCCGCGCGACTCGCGCCGCGCCGCGGCCGCGATCGCGATGGTCTCGGCGACGTCGAGCATGTTGCCGAGTTCGAGCGCCTGGAGGATCTCGGTGTTGAAGACCTTGCTCGTGTCTTCGAGTACGAGATCGGCGTAACGGCCCTTCAGCGGCGCGATCTCCGCGACGGCCTGGTTCATCGAATCCTGCTTGCGATAGACGCCGCAACCGCGCTCCATCGTGAGCTGCATCTCGTGGCGGATCACCGACATCTTCTCGCCGCCCTTCTTGTGGCCGCGAAGCGAGTCGATGCGCGCGCCTTCGGTCTCGGCTTCGCTGCGCAAGCGGGCTTCGTTGCCATCGGCGCTGCCCTTCGCGAACGCGACGGCTTCGACGCCGGCGCGCGCGCCGAAGACGAGGCACTCGGTGAGCGAATTCGAGCCGAGGCGGTTGGCGCCGTTCATCGACACGCAGGCCGTCTCGCCGGCCGCGTACAGACCCGGGATCGGCGTGGCGCCACGGATGTCGGTATCGACACCGCCCATCATGTAGTGCACGACCGGACGGATCGGGATCGGCTGGTGGACCGGGTCGACACCGATGTAGGTCTTCGCGAGTTCTCGCACGAACGGCAGCTTCGCCATGATCTTCGCTTCGCCGAGGTGGCGGAGATCGAGCAGCACGTACTCGCCGTACGGACCCTTGAGGCCGCGGCCCGCTTCGATCTCGAGGATCTCGGCGCGCGAGATCATGTCGCGCGGGCCGAGCTCCGCCTTCTTGCCGACGCCGTAGTTGTTGCCGGTCGCGCTCGCGTGTTCTTCGGTGAGGAAGCGCTCGCCCTTCGCGTTGATCACGTAGCCGCCCTCGCCGCGCGATGCTTCCGTGATCAGGATGCCGGTGCCGGGCAGGCCCGTCGGGTGGTACTGCAGGAACTCCATGTCCTTCAGCCCGACGCCGGCGCGATACGCGAGCGCCATGCCGTCGCCCGTCTTGATCGTGCCGTTGGTCGTGAACGGGAAGCACTTGCCGGCGCCGCCGGTGGCGAGGATCACCGCGCGGCCGAGGAAGACGCGCATCGCGCCGGAGCGGATGTCGATCGCGACGACGCCGCGACAGGCACCGTCGTCGACGAGCAGCCTGGTGACGAAGTTCTCGTCGTAGCGGACGATCCGATCGAAGCGCATCGAGTGCTGGAACAGCGCGTGCAGCATGTGGAAGCCGACCTTGTCGGCGGCGTACCACGTGCGCGGCACGGTCATGCCGCCGAACGGGCGCGTCGCGACGCTGCCGTCGTCGTTGCGGCTCCACGGGCAGCCCCAGTGCTCGAGGCGCGTCAGCTCGGAGGTCGCCTGCTCGACGAAGTATTCCGCGCAGTCCTGGTCGGCCAGGAAGTCCGAGCCTTTGATGGTGTCGTAGAGATGCTTCTCGAGGCTGTCCTCGGAGCCGGGCACGTAGGCCGCGGCGCCCCCTTCTGCGGAAACCGTGTGGCTTCGCATCGGGTAGACCTTCGAAACCATCGCGACGCTGACTTTGGGATCCGCTTCGATGGCGGCGATGGCGGCGCGAATGCCGGCTGCGCCACCACCGACGACGATCACATCGTGTCGATAGACCTCGACCGCCAAGTTCCCCTCCTAGGGGCTGGAAGAGCAGCCAGGGTCTAACGAATTCGCACGCCGAAGAAAAGCAGATTCACGCCGCGATTCGGCCTTCCGATTGCTTCGGTCGCGCTCGCGAATCAACTCCCGGCGGGCTCTTGCTGGGTCACGCAGTGGATCGCGCCAAAACCGGAAACCAGTTCAGCGCAAGGGATCGCGATGATCTCGCGGTCCGGCAGCACTTCGCGCAGGATCGCCAGCGCGCGGGCGTCGCTCTTTGCGTCGAAGACGGGGACCAGCGCGACGCCGTTCGCGAGATAAAAGTTCGCGTAGCTCGCCGGACTGCGATGGCCCGCGACTTCGAGGTGCGGCGGCATCGGCAGCTCCACGACCGTGAGTGCGCGACCGCGCACGTCGCGCGCATGCCGCAGGCGGCGCAGATTCTCCGCGAGCGGCGCGAAGTTCGCATCGCTCGGATCGTCGCAGCGCGCGGCCACCACGACGCCACTTGCCACGAAGCGCGCGATGTCGTCGACGTGGCCGTCGGTGTCGTCGCCCTCGATGCCGTCGCCGAGCCAGATCACCTGGCGCGCGCCGAGAAATTCGGCGAGCACGCGCTCCATCGCGTCGCGCGTGCGACCACTGCCACGGTTCGGATTCAGCAGACACGACTCGGTGGTGAGCACGGTGCCGAGCCCATCGCCGTCGATGCCGCCGCCTTCGAGCACCACGTCGCAGCCGAAGCGCGGCAGACCGAGGATCTTCTCGACGTGACGCGGTACCGCGTCGTCGAGTTCCCAACCGGGATACTTGCGGCCCCAGTTGTCGAATCGGAAGTCGACCATGGCGACTTCGCTCGCCTGCGGCTCGCTGCGCGCGTCGCCTTCGGCGCCGCTTGCGGGCGCGCGCGAGCCCGCTTGGTGGACGACGAAGATCGGGCCGTGGTCGCGGCACCAGGCGTCGGTCGTCGGGTAGTGGTGGAAGCGCACGTTGCGATCCGGATCGGCGCCGGCTTTGCGGATCGCATCTCGCGCGATCGCTTCCATCGCGTCGTCCGCGACGCCGATCTCGACGGCTTCGTGCGGCGCGAGTGCGCGCACGAAGAGCGCGAAGGTCGCGCGGACGGCCGGCAGGCAATCGGGCCAGGTTTCGGGATTGTGCGGCCACGACAGCCACGTCGCGCGGTGGCGCTCCCATTCGGCGGGCCACCGGAAGCCGAGCTGCGACGGCGTTGCGGGCGCGCTCAATGCCGAATCAATCGCGGAAGCGCTTCAGCAGATCGCCATACGCATCGATGCGACGGTCGCGCAGGAACGGCCAGCCGCGCCGACACTCTTCGATCAGCGACAGATCGCAGTCGACGACGAGCGTCTCCTCTTCGCTCGCCGACGCGCGCGCGAGTACGCGACCGAAGGGATCCGCGACGAACGACTGTCCCCAGAACGTGAGGCGCTCTTCGGCGCCGACACGATTCACCGCCACGACGAAGACGCCGTTCGCGATCGCGTGGGCGCGCTGTGCGGTTTCCCAGGCGTCGTGCTCGGCGGCTTCCCATTCGGGGCGCACGCCGGTCTCCCAGCCGATCGCGGTCGGATAGACGAGCAACTGCGCGCCGGCGAGCGCGGTCAGGCGAGCCGCTTCCGGGAACCACTGGTCCCAACACACGAGCGTGCCGATGCGGCCGGCGCGCGTGGGGAACGCCTGGAAGCCGAGGTCGCCGGGCGTGAAA
The DNA here is from genome assembly GCA_031362725.1 of Deltaproteobacteria bacterium. Taxonomy (GTDB): domain Bacteria; phylum Myxococcota_A; class UBA9160; order UBA9160; family PR03; genus PR03. Next base: position 17,028 of record JANLTC010000164.1, read on the forward strand.
TAGAACTTCTCGTAATAGAGCGGGTCGTCGGGGATGTGCATCTTGCGGTAGACGCCGGCTTGCTGGCCGTCGGCGTCGAGCACGACCGCGGTGTTGTGGTAGAGCCCTTCGGCGCGCCGCTCGAAGACCGACGAGACGATCACCACGCCGCACGCCGCCGCGACCTTCGCGAGCGCCTCGGTGGTCGGTCCGGGCACCGGCTCGGCGAGGTCGAAGCGCGCCTGCTCCTCGGACTGACAGAAGTACGGGGTGCGGAAGAGCTCCTGCAGGCAGACCAGCCCGGCCCCGCGCCCGGCGGCGTCCTCGATCCCCGCAATCGCGCGAGCCAGATTCGCACCCGGATCGCCCGCCACGCAGCGCATCTGGACCAGCCCGACGCGCAGCATGCGCGCCCCCGACCCCGCTCGTGCCGTCATGCCACCTCCGCCCTCATGCCACAACGTCCCTTGACCCGTGTTGGCGCGCGGCCGTCCAGCCGTGGTGCGGAATCATCAGGCCCGGGGATTAGGTCAGGGCCGGACGGCTCGCAAGTTCTTGGGGGACTGTGACCGGACCCGTCACGACGGCCCTGCAGAGTGCCCGTCGAGGAGGACGGTCATGGAAATCAGCGAGCGAGGATTTCTGCGCGAGATGCTGCGAGGCGACATGCTGCGGGAGCTGGCAATGAGTCTGGGCGTGATCGGGGTGTTCGTCGCGCTGGCACTCGGCTCCGCGACGGCGCTGCGCTGGCTGGCGGTCGAAGCGCCGCAGGATCCCTACCTTCGCAGCCCTGTGAGCCACGACATCACCCCTCCCGCCGACCCGCAACCGACGCTCTGGCTCGTCGACGGTTTCAACGTGCTCCACGTGGTGCTGCTGCACGGCGAATCGCGCAAGGCGTGGTGGCAGAGCAAGGGCCGCGAACGCGTCGTCGAGCTGGTGAGCGCTTTCGATGCGGCGGACGCGGAGGTGGTGGTCGTGTTCGACGGCTCGCAGCCGCCGGCGGAGAGCGAGCCGGTGAACGCTGGCGGCCCGCGCGTGATCTTCGCGGCGCCTGCGGACGACTGGGTGCTGGCGGCGCTGCGCACGGCGCCGGATCCGACGCGCGTTGCGGTCGTCACCGCGGATCGCCGCCTCGCCGCCCGCGCGCGCCATCGCGGTGCGCAGATCGTCAAGCCGGGCGTCTTCGCTGCGCGCTGCCGCGCCGCTCAGCCTGAACCGACTACCTGAGTCCACCGATCGGTGGACTCGAAGAGACCCCGGACCCGTGTTCGGCTCGGAACCGCGCCCGGTTCCGAGCGGGATCATGAGGACGGGAGGCGCGATCCTCGGGTTGCCTGCGCGTAGACGGCCGAATTCGCGCAGTGGGGCATGCGCTGTCCTGCGAGCGCAGCCAGTAGATTCCGCACCGCGAGATCGATCATCCGCGCGCGCGTCGCTTCGCTGGCGCTGCCGATGTGCGGCGTGAGCACGACATTCGGCAGATCTCGCAGCGGGCTCGCGACTTCGAGCGGCTCGCGCGCAAAGACGTCGAGTCCCGCCGCGCGGAGGTGACCCGAACGCAGTGCGTCTGCGAGCGCGTCCTCGTCCACGATCCCGCCGCGCGCGGTATTCACCAGCACCGCGCCGGGCTTGATCCGGGCGATCGCTGCCGCACCGAGCAGGCCGCGCGTCTCGGCGGCCAGCGCAACGTGGACGCTGACGAAGTCAGCCGCGGCCAGCATCGAATCGAGAGACATGAACTCGACGCCGGGTACCTCGCGCCGCATGCGCGACCAGGCCACGACGCGCATCCCAAACCCTTGGGCGCGCCGGGCCATCGCCTGCCCGATCGCGCCGAGACCGACGAGTCCGAGCGTGGCACCGTGGATGTCGCAGCCGAGCAGCATGTCGGGCTCCCAGACCCGCTCGGCCGTCCATCCGCCAGCGCGGACGAAGCGGTCGCCCTCGGCGACCCGCCTCGCCGCGGCAAGCAGCAGCGCGAAGGCCAGGTCGCCCGTGGTCTCGGTGAGGACGCCCGGGGTGTGGCCGACCGGGATGCCCCGCGCGGTCGCGGCGTCGAGATCGACGTGATCGACCCCCACCGAGACACTCGATACGACCCGGAGGCGCGGACAGCGCTCGAAGAGCGCGGCGTCGATGCGATCGGTGAGCAGACAGAGCAGGCCGTCACAGTCGCGCGCAAATGTGGCGAGCGCTTCCGGCGACGGCGCTCGGCGTTCCGGCCAGACCTGGAGATCGAAATGACCGGCCAATTCTCCGAGTGCCGCGCCCTGAAGCGCGCGCGTCGCGACGATCCTGATTCGCTCGTTCATTCGGCCCCTCTCGTCACCGTCGTAGTTTCATGCTCGCCACCGCTCTTCCGGGGCGCCTAACGGACCCACGTTTCGCAGGCAAGAGCTTGACCTGGGACTGCCTTTCGAAATAAGGTGCGCCCGGGTTGCCGACTCCCTCCGATTGGTGGTGGTCTCTCCCCGGACGCAGGCCGTGATCGCCGGGCACGATCGCAGCCGAGCAAGGCTGCGTTCGAGCGTTCATCCCCCGTGACGCCAATCCAGCGTCAGGACACACGAGAGGCCTGCATGTCGCAAACTCCTCCGCAGTCGCACGCGCGCCAGACACGGACCCTGGTCTTCGCCCGTTGGGTGGTACGCAACCGTTTCCCGATCGTGATCTTCCTGATCACGACCACGCTGTTCTTCCTCTACCCGATCGCGAACGCGGTGCTGAACGCCTTCGACATGAAGCTGCCGGGCCCCGTGGTGCGCGTCGACACGTCCGCGCGTGCGCAATGGCCCGAGCATCCGTTCATCCACGCCCAGGACAAGTTCGCGAAGAAATTCGGCACGTCGTCGCTGGCTGCGATGGGCGTGGTCGTCAGAAACGGCAACATCTTCACGCCCGATACGCTGAAGCGACTGCACGAGATCACCCGGCGTCTCGACGGCGTCGGCTACGACTCGCACGTCGAAGAGCGCGACGCCCTGCGCGAGAAGCTCGGCGAACAGGGCATGTCCGATGAAGAAGCGCTGAAGGAACTGGATCGCCGCTACCCGCCCTACCCGGTGAACCACGATCAGGTGCGCTCGCTCGCGCACTCGAGCACGCGCGCGATCCAGATCGAGCCCGACGGTTCGATCACCTCCGACGTGCTGATGAAGAAGGTGCCGGAGACACAGGAAGAAGCGGAGAAGCTCCGCGCCGTGGTGCTCCAGAACCCGCCCTTCATCTATGGGCGCCTCGTGTCGTGGGACGAACAAGGAGCGCTGGTCTCGGCCGGCTTCATCACCGACCGCCTCAGCAACTCCCAGGTCTACACCGCGGTCTTCAATCATGTCCAGGCGATCAAGGCCGAATTCGAAGATCCGGCCTGCGCCGCGGCGAGCAATCCCGGCACCCTGACGTCGATGTGGAACGCGGTGCGACGCGTGTTCGTCACCGCCGAGACGAAGGCGGATTGGCCGGAAGGCTGCAACCTGCAGATCTTCGTCTCGGGTGAGCCGATTCACGTCGGCTGGATCATCAAGCACGCCTTCGAGATCGGCCTCTACGTCGTACTGACGACGGTCGTGATCTTTGCGCTGCTGCTCGCCTACTTCCGGCGGCTGCATGGCGTATTGATCCCGTTCGTCGCCGCGGTCATCACGGTGATCTGGGGAACTGGCTTCACCGGCTGGACCGGGATCACCTTCGACCCACTCGTGCTGGTGATCCCCATGATCATCACCGCGCGCGCCGTCTCGCACACCGTGCAGATGGCGGAGCGCTTCTTCGAGGACTTCGAGGTCCTCGCGCCGCGCTTCGCCGACCCAAACGACGCCAAGATGGAAGCCGCCACGATCGCGATGGCCGAGCTGATCGTGCCCGGCACGCTCGGCATCGTGGTGGACGTCGGCGGTCTGCTCGTGATCCTCGTGACTTCGATCCCGCAGATGCGCGACCTCGCAATCTTCGGCGCATTCTGGGTGACGTCGATCCTGTTCACGGTGGAGATCCTCCACCCCGTCATGATCTCCTACCTACCCGCTCCCAAGGAACACGAGCACTTCCTGCCCACTGGAATGGTCCGCGCGATGCGTTTCGTCGGCTGGATCACGACCCATCCGCAGTGGAAGTACGTGCTCGGCGTGTCGACGATCCTGATCTTCATCACGTCCACCTACATCACGCTGATGTACTCCAAGATCGGACAGGTGACACCGGGTTCGCCGCTGCTCTGGCCGGACCATCCGTTCAACGTCGCGACGGACCAGATCGCGAAGCGTTTCGGCGGCGTCGATTCGTTCGTGGTCTTCACCAGTGGCGATCGCGAGAACGCCAGCGCCGACCCGCTGCCGATCCAGCGCATGACCGAGTTCGAGCGCTGGATGCAGTCCTACACCAACCTCGGTGCGTCCGTGTCGATCGCGCCGATCATCCGCGGCTACTGGCGGATGAACCACTACGGCGATCCGAAGTGGCAGTTCGTGCCGGAGCATCCGGGCACCGTCCGCACGGTGATCTTCCAGCTCCGCACCAACGGGGCGCCCGGCTTCCTGCGTCCATTCATGACCGACGATTCGAGGGACGCGAACGTTTCGTTCTACTACCCCGATCACAAGGGCGAGACGATCCACCGGGCGGTTCTGGCAGCCGACGCGTTCATCAAGGAAAACCCGATGGGCGAGGTGATCGTGCGCCTCGACAAGAACCAAGCCGGTCGAGACGCTTCGTTCTTCAGCCGCGATAAGCTGACCGACATCTGGTACTACATGCTCGGGCCGCTGCTGCCGCCGCGAAATCACACGCTGCACGTGCAAGTGAAGAAGAGCGACGGCGCTTACGAGTCGATCGAGGTGTCGAAAGCATCGGCCGGAGAGCCGGCGTGGCTCGGCGAGTTCCGCGAAAAAGCGATTGCCGACTACGAGGCAGAGCGGGATTCGGTCGAGGAAGGTGAGTACTTCTCATGGCCGAAGACACTCGCGGCTTGGGACGAAGGGGACGTCGACGCCTATTGGGAGAGCCAGGAGCACGGCATTCGCGCCATCGCCGTCAACACCCAGGACCTGATCGTCCAGGACCTGAAGGCGGTCGAGCCGATTCCCAAGTACCAGCCGACGGAATCGTGGACGCGCGGCGTACAGTTCGTGATGGCGGGTGGCATCATGGGCATCCTCGCCGCGATCAACGACGAGGTCGAGCGCAGCCACATCGCGAACATCACGTTGATCTTCGTGGTGATCTTCTTCCTGCACTCGCTCACGTACTGGTCGTTCGCGAGCGGCGGGATCATCTTCTTGCAGATCGCGACGGCCACGCTGGTCTCGCTCGCCTACATGGCGATCCGCGGCGTGGGCCTCAACATCAACACATTGCCGGTGCAGTCGGTGGGCGTCGGCATCGGCGTCGACTACGCGATCTACATCGTGGACCGCATCCGGCAGGAGGTGGCCGATACCTCGGACATCGACGAAGCCGTGCGGCGTGCGATCCGCACCACCGGCATGGCCGTGTCGTTCACGGCGACCACGGTGGTCGGCGGCATCGTGCTCTGGTCGTTCTCGAACCTTCGCTTCCAGGCCGAGATGGCGCAGCTGCTGACGCTGCTGATGATCGTGAACATGCTCGGCGCGATCATCATCGTGCCGACCTTCTACTCGATCATGCGACCGCGCGTGGCCACTGCGCTGCTCACCGATGAACAGCGCGAGACGATGCGCCTGCACAAGGAACGCGAGAAGGCGCTCGGTCTGCACGACGAATGAATGCGCCCCAGTAGGGGAAGCACGGACATCGAAGGAAGGCCGGGTCGCTCACTGCGATCCGGCCTTCTTACTTCGCGCCCTCGTCCGAACCCGGGAACGCCTGGACCAGTTCGAGGATGCGCGAGGCGTTCTCTTCGACCGCGCGACCAGAGACGTCGATCACACGCCAGCCGCGCGTGCGGAACAGCCGCACCGATTCTTCCAGCTCGCGCGCAATCGCCTCCGCGTCGACGTACTGGCTGGAAGTGCCGCTGCGCATCGAGCGGGTGCGTGCGCGGCGCATCGCGGTCAGGTTCTCCACGCCGTCCACCAGGCCAAAAACCTTACGCGGATTCAGGTCGAGCAACTCGCGTGGCGGCTCGACGCCCGGCACCAGGGGCACGTTGCCGGCTTTGTAGCCGCGCTGTGCGAGATACATCGAGAGCGGTGTCTTGGAGGTGCGCGAGACGCCCGTCAGCACGATGTCGGCGCCGTGCAGCGTGTGCAGGTTGGTGCCGTCGTCGTGGCGCACCGCGAACTCGACGGCCTCGATGCGCTTGAAGTACGCATCGGACAATCCGTGCAGCAGGCCCGGTTCGAGGCGCGGCTCCGCGTGCAGATGTTCCGCGATGTTCGAGATCAGCGGACCGAGCAGATCGACGCACGGAACGCCGATCGACGCGGCGTGATCGCGCAGCACCTGCGCCGCCTCACGGTTCACCACGGTAAACACGATCAGCGCGCCGACGCGCCCGGCCGCTTCGACGAGATTGCGAGCTTGCGCGGCGCTGCGGACGTCGGGAAAGGTGCGCATGCGCCACTTGGCGTGGAACTGCAACATCGCCGCGCGAACCGTATCGGCCGCCGTTTCGCCGGTGCCGTCGGAGACGATGAACACTTCGGCGAAGCCTTCGGCGTCGGCCGTCGCGTCGGATGCCGGTTCGGGACGTCGCGGCTGCTGCGCCTGCGGCGGAGGACTCTGCGCCGGCTTCTCGCTCACGCGCCGAAGGTAGCGGCCCGGCCACGGATCCGAACGGATCTGCGAGCTATCGTGCCCCGCCATGCCGTATGACCCGAAACAGATCGAACCCCGCTGGCAGGCGACCTGGCGCGAACGCGCGACCTTCCGCGCCGAGCAGGAGCCGGCGAAGCCCAAGTACTACGTACTCGACATGTTCCCGTACCCGTCCGGTGCCGGCCTGCACGTCGGTCACCCGAAGGGCTACATCGCGACCGACGTTCTCGCCCGCTACAAGCGCATGCGTGGCTTCAACGTATTGCATCCGATGGGCTGGGACGCCTTCGGCCTGCCGGCCGAGCAGTACGCGATCGAAACCGGCACGCATCCGCGCGTCACCACGCGGCGCAACATCGAGACCTTCAAGCGCCAGATCGATTCGCTCGGCTGCTCGTATGACTGGTCGCGCGAGATCGACACCACCGATCCCGGCTACTACCGCTGGACGCAGTGGATCTTCTGCAAGCTCTTCGAGCGCGGTCTCGCCTACGAAGCCGAAGTCGCGGTGAACTGGTGCCCGGCCCTCGGCACCGTGCTCGCGAACGAAGAAGTGACGGGCGGCAAGAGCGAGCGGGGCGGGCACCCGATCGTGCGGCTGCCGATGAAGCAATGGATGCTGCGCATCACGGCCTACGCCGATCGGCTGATCGCCGACCTCGACACGCTCGACTGGCCCGAGCCGATCAAGAAGATGCAGCGCGACTGGATCGGCCGCAGCGAAGGCGCGCAGCTGCGCTTCGCGGTCTCCGGTCACGACGGTGTCGCGATCGAGGTCTTCACGACGCGGCCGGATACGCTCTTCGGCGCCACCTACATGGTGCTCGCGCCGGAGCACGCGCTGGTGGACGTCATCACAACATCCGCGCAGCGCAACGCCGTCGCGGCCTACGTCGAAGCGTCGGCGCGCAAGAGCGAGCGCACGCGTGTCGCGGACGCAAAGACCAAGACGGGCGTCGCGACCGGTGCCTTCGCGGTGAATCCGGCGAACGGCGAGTCGATCCCGATCTGGATCGCGGACTACGTGCTCGCCGGCTACGGCACCGGCGCGATCATGGCCGTGCCGGGTCACGACGAACGCGACTTCGAATTCGCTTCCGCGTTCGGCCTGCCGATCCGCAAAGTCGTCGACGTAGAGGGACAGGGACTCCCGATCACCGGCGAAGGCGTCTCCGTCGATTCCGGCTTCATCAGCCGCCTCCCGACCCAGCAAGCCATACGACGCATCATCGAATGGATCGAATTGGAAAGGCATGGATCAAGACGGATCACTTACAAACTGCGCGACTGGCTCTTCAGCCGGCAGCGCTACTGGGGCGAGCCGTTCCCGGTGCTGCACCTCGAAGACGGCACGGTGAAACTCGTCGACACGGACGAGCTGCCGCTGCTGCTGCCCGAGCTCGACGATTTCCGCCCGGCGGGTGAACGCGACACTCCGCTCGAACGCGCAACCGAGTGGATCGCAACGACGGATGCTGCGACCGGTCGCCCCGCGCGCCGCGATCGCAACACGATGCCGCAATGGGCCGGGAGCTGCTGGTACTTCCTGCGCTTCGTCGACCCGACGAACACCGAGGCGCCCTTCTCGCCGGAGGCCGAGCGCTACTGGATGCCCGTAGATCTCTATGTGGGCGGCGCCGAGCACGCGGTGTTGCATCTGCTCTACGCGCGATTCTGGCACAAGGTGCTCTACGACATCGGTCTCGTGCACACGGTCGAGCCGTTCCAGAAGCTGGTGAACCAGGGGATGATCCTCGGCGTGAGCCATCGCTACTTCGACGACAACGTCGGCGACGACCCGAACGCGACACCGCATCGCTACTCGTTCCGCGACGTTCGCGGCGAGGGCGAAGGCATGGTCGCGATCGCCGACGGTCGCGCGGTAAAGGCGCGCTTCGTGCCGAACGACCAGGTACAGCCGAGCGGCGACGGCGGCGCCTCGCACGCGGGGATTCCCGGTCTCGAACTCGAGCTCGTGATCGAGAAGATGTCGAAGAGCCGCGGCAACGTGGTGAATCCCGACGAAGTGGTCGCGGAGTTCGGTGCCGATTCGCTGCGACTCTACGAACTCTTCCTCGGCCCGATCGACAAGGAGGCGCCCTGGACCACCGAGGGCATCCTCGGCGTGTTCCGCTTCCTGCAGCGCTCGTGGCGAATGCTGGTGGATGAGGCCGCACCCGGTGAATCGGTACGCGTCCTTCCGGACGGAGGCGGAACGCCTGATCAGGCGCGATTGCTCGCCGCGACCGTGCAAGGCGTCAGTGACGACGTCGAAGCGATGCGCTTCAACACCGCGATCTCGAAGCTGATGGTGTTCGTGCGCGACATCGGCCGGGAAACGCCGATCGCGCGCAGCGCAGCCGATGCGTTCGTGCGGCTGCTCGCGCCGTTCGCGCCGCACATCGCCGAGGAATTGTGGCAGAAGCTCGGTTACGCCGATTCGATCGCGTACGCACCCTGGCCGGTCGCCGATCCCGCGATGCTGGTGGCAGATACCGTGATGATCGCGGTCCAGGTAAACGGCAAGCGCCGCGCCGAGGTCGAGGTTCCCGCGCAAGCCAACGAGGAAGCCGTGAAGGTCGCCGCGCTCGCCAACGAGAACGTGCAGCGCCACCTCGACGGCAAGACGCCGCGCAAGGTCATCGTCGTCAAGGGCCGCCTCGTGAACATCGTACTCTAGCCGTGCTGCAGCGAACCGTCCGGCACCATCCGGTGATCACCGCGATCCTGGTCGGCTGTACGCTGATCGGGGCGGCGCTCGGCTTCGCAGTGCTCGGCGACGATTGGTCGTCCCTGTATCGGATTGCGGCCGGTATGATCGGAGGCGCGGGCGTCGGGCTGCTGATTACGGCAACGAAGATGATCGACTGACGACGCGAGACGGCGTCGCGATGCGCCGGAACGCGGCTTCGCTCTCGATCGCTCGCGCGCGCCGGCGCAGGTAGAAGACTGCTGCGCCGATCACCGCGAGCGGCAACACCGATAGGAACAGCGAGCCGATCGCAAACGCGCGCGACGTGCCGCCGCCGACGCCGCCCTGGCACACCGCGCAAGCGGCGGCGAGACGGGGCATGGCGACGATGCTCCAAGCAACGAGCGCGGGAGCGAGCCTGCGAGGCGCCACCATCATCGATAGACCACCAGGTAGAGCACCGGCCAGATGCCGACGACGAAGTACCAGAACACTTCGGCGGTCGCGAGCTGACTCGACGCGAGCCAACCGCGTTGGAGTCGCATCCAAGCATAGGCGAGGATCCCGAGCGCGATCACCACGTGCAGCCCGTGCAATCCGATGATCAGGTAGAAGAACGAGCCGAGGCTGCTCGACGTCATCGTCAGGCCCTGTCGCAGCAGCGCGACCCACTCGGCGCCCTGCAGCGCGACGAACGCGGCGCCGAGTCCCATCGCGATCGCCATCGGCACGCGAGCCTTTGCGCGGTCGCGCTCGAAGGTTCGGCGCGTCAGCAGCAGCATCGCGCCGCTCGCGAGCAGCAGCACCGTGTTGAAGGCGGTCTGCTCGAACGGAAGTCGCGGCTGACCCGGCGGAGGCCACACCGCCGCAACCGACTTGATGATCGTGAACGCGCTGATCAGGCCGCTGAAGAACATCAGCTCGGTGAAGACGAAGATCAGCATGCCGAGAACGCCACTCGGGAGGATCTGCGGGGTCCGCGCTTCGGCGACGATGTGAATGCGTCCGCGGCGCTGGATCGCCATTGGGGGCCTCCCGAATCTCTACTCGTGGTCCGCCGCTGCTCCGTGCGCTGCGGCAGGGTGGGCGAGCGCCTCCGCGTGCGCCTCGATCCACGCGGGCTTCGCCCAGTTGCTGCCCATCGACTTCATCACGTCGGGCGAGGCACCGGCGAAGAAGAGCAGCATGAACATCAGCATCGTGCCGATCAGGTACGCGACGTAGCGCGGCGCCAC
>JANLTC010000176.1:0-8259 GCA_031362725.1 Deltaproteobacteria bacterium
GCAATGGCATCCTGATCATCGCGCGCCGCGAGGCGGCGAAAAGCCGTCCGATCGCGTTTCGCAGCCATGCTCCCGACGCAAAGACCCCTGCGGACTTCGACCGGCTGATCGCGCGCGCGGCGCGCCGACACGGGTTGCCGCCGGCGCTGGTGAAGGCGGTGGTCCGCGCCGAATCGAACTTCCAGCCCCACGCACTCTCGAACGCGGGTGCCCAGGGCCTGATGCAGCTGATGCCTGCGACCGCCGACGACCTCGGCGTCGACGATCCGTTCCGCGCCGAGGACAACGTCTTTGGCGGAACCCGCTATCTCCGCGCCATGCACGATCGATTCGGCGACTGGCAGCTCGCGCTGGCCGCCTACAACGCCGGCCCTGGAGCTGTCGACCGTTTTGGGGGAATCCCGCCTTACGCGGAGACCCAGCAGTACGTCGAGCGCGTTCTCCATTACTATCGCCGCTACGATGGCGACTTCTCCCACTGAGTCCGCGCCCGGAGTGCCTCTGTTGCCGGTCGAGCGGCTCTGGAACCTCCCCAACACGATCACGATGCTGCGCACGCTGGCGATTCCCGTGCTGCTGCTGTTCCCGTCCGTGGCAGCCTCGCGCCAGGGTTCGGAGGCAATGGCGTGGGTCTTCATCATCGCTGCCGTGACCGATCTGCTCGACGGCTGGCTCGCTCGACGCGGTCAGCAGGTCACGAGGATCGGCAAGCTCCTCGACCCTCTGTGCGACAAGTTGCTCGTCGCGACGGCGTTGATCGTGCTGCTGGCGGGCGGGCGCATTCCGGATTGGGGCACGCCGATGGTGGTGGTGATCATCGGCCGCGAGATTGCCGTCACCGGGCTGCGCGGCTTTGCCTCGGCGCAGGGTGAGATCATGGCTGCGGCCTGGCCCGGGAAAATGAAGACGCTGCTCCAGAACATCGCCATCGGCGCGCTGCTTTTTCCGAGCCCGCAATGGGGTCTCCCGGCACATACCGTGGGCCTGTGTTTCCTGGTGGCTGCCACGGCACTCACTCTCTGGTCCGGTTACGGCTATTTCGCGAGCTTCTTCGCACAGGAGGGGGCCCGACGGGCGCCCGAGGAGAACACATGACGAGGCTTCGGGACCTGGGTGCGAGCATCGAAGCGCGCAAGGCGCGGATCGGGGTGATGGGGCTCGGCTATGTGGGGCTCCCGCTCGCGGTGGAGTTCGCGAAGGCCGGATTCGCCGTGACGGGCTTCGAACTCGATGCGGAAAAGGTCCGGGTGATCACCGAGAAGCGGTCGTATATCGACGACGTGCCGGACGCCGACGTCGCGAAGCAGCGCGACGCCGGCAAGCTGCACGCCACGACAGACTTCGACGAACTCGCCGGCTGCGACGTGATCAACGTCTGCGTGCCGACGCCGCTCACGAAGACCAAGGACCCCGACTTCTCGTTCATGGTCGCCGCCGTCGAGTCGATCCAGAAGCGGCTGCGCCCGGGCCAACTCGTGATCCTCGGTTCGACCACCTATCCCGGCACCACGCACGAACTGTTCCTGCCGATCCTCGAAGCAGCGGGCCTGAAGGTCGGCGAAGACTTCGCGCTCGCCTTCGCGCCCGAGCGCATCGATCCGGCGAACAAGCAGTTCAAGGTGCGCAACGTGCCGAAGGTCGTGGGCGGCGAGACGGCCGTCTGCACCCAGCTCGCAGTGAAATCCTTCGAGCCGGTATTCGACACGGTGATCCCGATGTCGTCGACGCAGGCCGCCGAGATGGTGAAGCTGCTCGAGAACACCTTCCGCGCGATCAATATCGGCCTCGCCAACGAAGTGGCGCTGATGTGCGACCGCCTCGGCCTCGACGTCTGGGAAGTGATCGAAGCGGCCGCCACGAAACCGTACGGCTACATGAAGTTCCTGCCGGGCCCGGGCCTCGGCGGGCACTGCATCCCGATCGACCCGACCTACCTCTCGTGGAAGATGAAGTCGCTGAATTTCCCGGCGCGCTTCATCGAACTGGCGACCGAGATCAACACCCAGATGCCGTTCCACGTGGTACGCAAGCTCGGGGACATCCTGAACGAAGATCGCATGGCGGTGAACGGCTCGCGCATCCTGGTGCTCGGCGTTGCCTACAAGGCCAACGTGTCCGACATGCGCGAGTCCCCGGCGATCGAGATCACCGAGCTGCTGATCCAGAAGGGCGCGCAGGTCGAATACCACGATCCGCACGTTCCCGAGTTCCACGTCGGTCACCACATTCTGAAGAGCGTGGAGCTATCCGACGAGGCGCTCGCAAACGCCGATCTCACGATCATCATCACCGACCACGCCGTCACCGACTGGGACCACGTCGTCGCGAAGTCGCAGCGCGTGCTCGACACCCGCAACGCCACCAAGCGCGTCGCGAGTCACCGCGAGAAGATTCGCAAGCTGTGACGAGGCGGCGATGGGTGTGGTTGCTCGCGCTGGCGGCCGCGCTGCCGCTGGCGCCGAGCGGCTGCGCGACCTGCCGCACCGAAGCGCCAAAGATCGAGCCGAGCGTCTCGGCTCGCGGCAGCGGCGGTGCCGACGACTTCGATCAGAACGCACGCGTCGACTTCGAAGTCTCGAATCTCTTGTGCCGCGCGCCGAAGCCCGCACGCGATCGTCCCGCAACCCAGCCGACCGACTCGGAATCCCATCCGCAGCGCTGAGGAACCGCCCGCTTCAGCTCCGCGTTCTCGCCGCTAAGATGCGCGCCCTGATGGCGATCCCGGAGCTTTCGCGTCGCGTGTTCCTGCGCCGGTCCCTGCACGCGGCGGGTGCGATCGCGCTCGTTCCGGGGCTGTCGATTGGCTGCGCGCCCGCTGAGGCCGCGCACGCGCCCGCGGACCTGCGTGTGCTCGACTCCGGTGAATGGGCGCTGCTCGGCGTCGTTGCGGACACGTTGATCCCGCGCGGCGGCGCATTCGCACTCGGCGCGCGCGACGTCGACCTGGCGACGCGCATCGACGCCTTCCTCAGCGGCGAGAGCGCGGGTGTCTTGGGTGGGCTCTCGGCGGCGCTGTTTCTGATCGAGTGGGGCAGCCCGCTCGCGAGCGGTCGCATCGCGCGCTTCTCGCAACTCGGCCCGGACGAGCGAGCAACCTGCATCGACGCGCTCTACCGCAGCCGCATCGGCTTGCTGCGAGACGTCTACGCGGGTCTCAAACAACTCTGTTTCTTCACCTTCTACGCGATCGACGCCAGCTGGCCGGCGGTCGGCTACGACGGGCCATGGGCGCACGCGACACTCTCCGAATCGACCGGACGCGGAGCGAAGCCGTGATCGTCGAAGGACGCGAGTTGCGCACGCCGGTGTCGCTTCGCACCCACACGCTCGTGGTCGGCTCCGGCGCGGGCGGAGCCGTCGTTGCGCACGGGCTCGCGACCGCCGGCGTCGAGACCGTCGTCGTGGAGGAGGGCGGCTACTTCCAAGCGCGCGACATGACCCAGCGCGACGAACAGATGATCCCGGCGCTCTACCGCGATCGTGGCCAGCAACTGAGCAGCGACGGCCTGATCAACGTGTTGCAGGGTTCGTGCTACGGGGGTTCGACGGTGATCAACACCGCGGACTGCGAGCCGACACCCGAACCGGTCTACGAATACTGGCGCCGTCACCACGGACTCGACCTCGACGCGCGCGAGCTGGCCGGCGCGCAGGCGCGCGTCTTCGAAATGCTCGACGTACGCCCGATCGACGCCAGCCAGGTGAATCGCAACAACACGGCCGTCCTCGAAGGCGCGCGCAAGCTCGGCTGGAAGGCGGGCGTCTTCCAGAACAACCGCAGCAACTGCATCGGCAGCGGCTACTGCCTGATCGGTTGCGCGTACGATGCCAAGAAGGGCGCGAACCTGAACTATCTGCCGCGCGCGGTCGAGGCGGGCGCAACGGTCTACACCGACGTTCGCATCGAACGCGTGGTGGCGCGTTTGGGCGGCGGCTTCCGCGCCACCGGCTCGGTCGTCGAACGTGGACCGCGCACCGCGACCTGGCCGTTCGAAGTCCAGGCGGAACGCGTCGTGCTCGCGGCCGGCGCGGTGCACTCGGCCGCGATCCTCGACGCTTCGGGCTTCGGGCGCGAGCGACCTGCGCTGGGCCGCAACGTCTCGCTACAGCCACAGATGAGCGTAGCCGCGCGGATGCCCGGGGACGTCGTCGCCTGGCGCGGCATTCCGCAGTCGGCGTTCTGCTCTGAGTTCGACGATCACACCGCCGAACGCGGGCTCGGCGGTTTTCGCTTCGAGGCGATCTCGGGGGGCATCCCGCAGATCGCAGCCGGACTCGCCGGCTTCGGCCATGCGCACAAGGAGGCGATGGCGCACTCCCGCGCCGGCGCGCTCGCGCTGTTGCTCGTGCCCGACGAACCGAGCGGCACGCTGCGATTCACGCGCGGCGAACGCGGCTTGCGCGCCCGCATCGAGTACCGGATGACGGGCGAGTGGGTGTCGCGCCTGCGCCGCGGACTGCGCGCCGCTGCCGAGGCCTTTTTCGCGGCGGGCGCAACCGAGGTGCGCTTCGGCAGCGAGATCTTCGAGCCGCTGCGGAGCAGCGCGGATCTCGATCGCGCGCTCGCGTTCCCGATCCGCACCGGCGTCACGCATTTTCTGTCGGCGCACGTGCAGGGCAGCTGCAGGATGGGCCCCGACCCGCGCAACAGCGTGGTCGATCTCGACAGCCAGGTACACGGCGTGGCCGGTCTCTACGTCGCCGACGCGTCGATCTTCCCGACCAGCGCGTCGACCCACACGATGATTCCGGTGATGACGTTCGCGGATCGCGCGGTGCGCAGAATGCTGGCGCGGAGTGCTTGAGCGCGGGCGGAAGCGACGTAGCGCTGCAGAGACGACCCGTTCCTGCGATCTTGCCGGTCGTGACGGCGGCGCGAACGCCGACAGCCCGCGCCCCCTTGACGGCCGCCCAGCCGTCCCGTATTCCCATCCGTGTCGCGCGAGTAGCTCAGCGGTAGAGCATCACGTTGCCAACGTGAGGGTCGCCGGTTCAAATCCGGTCTCGCGCTCCACGAAATCCAAGTGGCTCCGAGTGGTTAGCTCGGGGCCGCTTTCGTCTTCGGGGGCAGTGTCGCAGACAGGGGCCGGCCGACTCGTTGGAAGTAGCTGGCCGTGAAGCGCCGGTTGCGCTTGACGCGCACGGGTGACCATCACACGCGCCGGGTCGACGCTTTCGCGGATCACGCCGGCGCAGGGTCTCTCGACCGTGCCTAGAACGACAACGCCCCGACCGAAGCCGGGGCATGTCGACCCGAAGATGGGTGCTACTCAGTTCGCCGCGCGGCGTCTCCGACTCGCCGCGAGGCCCAGCGCGCCTGTCGTCACGAGTAGGCCGGTGCCGGGCTCGGGCACCTGGGCTACGCCGAAGCCGACGCCCTCGTTCACCGAGATCGTCAACACCACTTCATCGAGCTGTCGGTCACTTGTCAGTAGCGCGAAATTGTTAGGGAACCCTGCGGGATTTGAAAAACCGCCAGGCCCGCTCAGCGTCTGGGTCTGCGGGTCCCAGATCGGCGGCTCGACGTTATTACCAAGAACCGAATAGCTCGCGAAATTCCAAGACACAGGGACGGCAACGCCGCCCGACAACCCTGAGATCGTCACGAATGCGGAGAAGTCCTCGAGGTCCATGACTGCGATACTTCCGCCCGCGGCCAACCCGCCAGGGTTCGTAAACTGAAAGGTCAGTTGGGTTAAGATCGGCGGACCGCTGCCAAGAAATTCGGGAGCGTCAAAGAGGCCTGGAACGATGACGTTCTGGAACGGCCACGACAAATCAGCGATCGTTGCCGTAAATGGCCCCGGACTGGGGACCTCGACGGTGTTGAAGTTGTCGAGGTTCGAATAGCTGGCATCGACCTGAAGCCCGCTCGGCGAACTCAAGCCGCTTTGACTTTGCGCCCCGACGACATAGCTGCTGAAGTCCACCCACCCGATCGTCTCTGCCAGGGCCTCGGGGGCCGCGCCCAGCATGAGAGCTGCGGCGATTCCCAGCATGATCTCGAATCTTTTCCGCATGGCTTCCTCCTGTCTATCCGTTACTGGAGTGGCAACGAATTGCGGGAAGTGGCAAGGCGCATCAGCAGAATCAGTTTTTTGTGTATGAATTGTTCCTTGGGTCCGTTTTCTCGCTCATCGACCATGCGTGTGGCGGGGCCCCAGCGGGTCGCCGCTCGCGGCCGATGGCGCCGGACGCGTGGCGATCAAGATTCGATCTCGCTCGATCTCGGCGCGCACGACGCGCACGAGCGGCGAGGGGCCCGTGGGCCCCGTTGGTCTCTCCCTCTGAGTCGGGAGGTGTCATTACGCTGGCTATCGGCTCCGAGTCCCCGCAACCATGTGCGTTCCCGCGATCACGCGACTACGAAGGGATCTACTTGTACAAACCCTCGCGAGTAATCCCGAGCGTGCGCGCCATCGCGGCGCGGCGACCTCGGCGAGCGTCGAGCGTGCGGCCGGCGAATCTCATGGGCAGGGAACCACGATGCCGACAATTTGAGGAGTCGCGTGGGGAATCGGCAGAACGTGGACCTCGACCTCGAGCTTGTTCAGGTACGCCCCCGCCAGCAGGGTGCCGAACGTGGAGAACACCTGAGGCTCGGTAGCCGGATAAGCGCCGACTCTTAGGGCCGTTGGCTCGCCCCCCTCTTTTCCAATCGAGACCACAATCTCAGCCGAGTTCTGACCATTCCCGAAGACGGAAATCGATCGCACGAGTCCCCGTACCGTCGGAAGAGTCAAAGTATTGCTCATCGGATACTCCTCATTCGACGCGCTGTTGTCGCGACGTCGTGTGTTCCCCAAGTCTCGAACGAATCCGTAACACCGACCGTGACTTCGCGCGAGGTATGGGGCGCGCCACTCTGCGCCGCGCTCCCCATCAGTGCCTCGGCCGGCTTGTTGCGATCGGGCATCACAGCGGAACGCTCATCGCAAGCGACAAGTCGCGTTCAGCGAGGCGCAGTTGGACCGTCGCCGATGCGGCCGAGTGCCGCCGTTGCCCTCTGCCGCAAGCACGAAGACACAAGCAGGCGTTGGTTCTTGGGCTTCCTGCGCTTTGCCAACGCGACGTCGGGCGCGCGCTCGCTGCGGCTCTCGGCGTCGATGCGTGGAGTCGCCGAGCGGGCACACGGTTGCTCTTCCGCGCCTCGAATGACAACGCCCCGAGCGGAGCCGGGGCGTGTCGATGCGAAGGGTCGTTACGCGGTCAGGCGGAGAGGCACCGCCTGCGTGCCGCGAGGCCCAGCAGGCCCATGCCCGTGAGCAGCATCGTCCCTGGTTCGGGAAGTTCGCTCACGCGCGAATACGACATCGTTGCAAAATCCAGATCTGCGGGCCCGCCAAGCGTATCGATGGTGAAGTTGAATGTGACCGAATCGAAAGTGATGTCCCCATTGTCTGGCGGAAAAAAGTCGACGCAGGCCGCGATTTGCGTCGAGGTCGAACACCCAGAGGAACCCGTGGGGCCGGGATCGACACCCAGGAAGAAGGATGTCGTTGCGCTTGTAGAAACGTCGCCAGCCGGGAACGAAGGTCCGCCCAGAAAGAAACCAACGAAGGTACGCACGACCGATGCCGGTATGGTGAAAGGTGTGTCGAGGGTAATGGTTGCATTCACCGTATCACCTTGAACGGCCGTGAATGGAACCAGTCCGTCCAATCCCAAGACCCACTGGTCGAAGTGAAAACCACCAAAGTCTTGACTCGAAAACGAGCCATTGGCCACGGTTCCGGTCAAGTCGAGAGTGAAGGTAGTCGCCTGTGCCTGTCCCTGCGCAAATCCCATTCCCAATGCCAGAACAGCAGCACTCAGATTCTTCAGCAGCATGATCCGTCTCCTGTGTCATCCGCTAGATCCGCTCACGAGCTGCGACATCGCTCAACTCCCGGAGAAGACGATCGCCTTCGAACCGATGGCGAGGTCTTCCGAAGAGCTGCCGAAACGCAAATAGGGGAGCCCCTTACCTAGGTGCTCCCCTTCCCGCAGCACCATTTCGCAAGATCGGTGCCCGAAGAGGCACCGCGCAAACCCGCGATCTGCCTCGATCGGAGCAGGGCGCGGCGCCGAGGGGTGGGAATCCTCTTCCACTCGCACGGAACGAGGGTTCTTCGCGACACCAGCCGGGTCTCCGCTGATGAGGCCGCCTGGACAGAGCATTGCCGAACTGGACAGCAGCGGTCCTGATCTCCTCGTCGGTAACCCAGCAAGAACGAGCGGAGATCCCGGGACCGACACGGAGGCCTGTGGCAACTCGCG
>JANLTC010000214.1:0-8145 GCA_031362725.1 Deltaproteobacteria bacterium
CCTGACAAAAAATAACCTGACGCCCGGCACCGTTCTCGCACGTTCTCGGGTTGGCTGGGCGCGCGGGCTGTCCGATGCTGTGCAGATGCCCAGCGACGCCACCGCCAACCCGCCCGGATCTGAGCTGTTCCTGAACCGCGAGCTGTCCTGGCTCGCGTTCAACCGCCGGGTTCTGGAAGAGGCGCAAGAGTCCGGCAACCCGCTGCTCGAACGCGTGAAATTCCTGTCGATCGTCGATTCGAACCTGTCGGAGTTCTACGAGATTCGCGTCGCCGGCTTGAAGCAGCAGGCCGAGGCCGGGATCACCGTGCGCGAGCCCGACGGCAAGACGCCCGCCGAAGCATTGGCCGCGATCGACCGCGTCGCGCGCGTGCAGGTGCGCGATCTCTACGAGTGCTGGAATCAGCGCTTGCGTCCCGCGCTCGAGAAGGAAGGCATCGTCTTCCCGCATCCGGACGAGCTGCCGGCCGAGCAACAGGCGTGGCTGCGCGGATTCTTCCAGCGCGAGATCTTTCCGGTACTGACGCCGATCGCGCTCGACCCGACGCATCCGTTTCCGTTCGTCGCGAGCGGCAGCTTGAACATCGCCGCGCTGCTCCACACCGATGATCCCGAGGAGCCGGTGCGACTCGCCGTCGTGCAGGTGCCGCGCGTGCTGTCGCGCGTATTCCGCGTGCCGGGCGGCGAAGCGAGTTCGCGCACCTACGTGTTCGTGGCCGACGTGATCCGCTGGCAGCTCTCGGAACTGTTCGCCGGCGCCAAGATCCTCGACCACACGGCGTTCCGCGTGACGCGCAATTCGAACCTCTACGTGGACGAGGAAGAAACCGAAAACCTGCTGACCGCGATCGAGCAGGAACTCCATCGCCGCCGGCGCGGCGATCCGGTGCGACTCGAAGTGCGTGCGCCCGTCGGCGAGCGGCTGCGCCAGGAACTGCTCGAAGTCCTCGACCTCGAAGCGCGCGACCTCATCGAGTGCGACGGCCCGGTCAACATCTCGCGGCTGATCGAGCTCGTCGATCTCGAAGCCGACGACCGCCTGAAGGCGCCGCACTTCGTTGCGACGATCCATCCCTCGCTGCGCGAGCGCGCGAAGATCTTTCCGACGATTCGCGCCGGCGACGTGCTGCTGCACCACCCCTTCGACTCGTTCGACAGCGTCGTCGATTTCGTCGAGCAGGCCGCCCAGGACCCGCGCGTGCTCGCGATCAAGCAAACGCTGTACCGGACCAGCGAGGATTCGTCGATCGCGCGCGCGCTGGTCGCCGCCGCGGAAAGCGGCAAGCAGGTCACGGTGCTGGTGGAGTTGAAGGCGCGCTTCGACGAGGCGAAGAACATCCGCTGGGCACGCCGGATGGAAGAGGCGGGCGTGCAGATCGTGTACGGGCTCGTCGGCCTGAAGACGCACTGCAAGCTGATCATGGTGGTGCGGCGCGAAGAAGACGGCATCCGCCGCTATGCCCACATCGGAACCGGCAACTACAACCCGACCACCGCGCGCCAGTACACCGACTTCGGTCTGTTCACGGCCGACTCGGAGATCACCGCCGAGGTCGCGGCCGTCTTCAACATGCTGACGAGCTTGTCGTCGCGCGAGCGCTGGAGTTACCTGCTCGTCGCGCCGTTCACGTTGAGTTCGGGGCTGCTGGAACGCATCCGGCGCGAGGCCGACAACGCGCGCACCGGGCGGCCGGCCTCGATCGTCGCGAAGCTCAACTCGATCCAGGACGAGCAGCTGTGCCGCGCGCTCTACGATGCGTCGCAGGCCGGCGTCGAGATCGACCTGATCGTGCGCGGCATCTGTGCTCTGCGTCCCGGCGTGCCTGGCCTTTCGGAACGCATCCGCGTGCGCTCGATCGTCGACCGCTTCCTCGAGCATACCCGCGTCGTACGCTTCGAGAACGGCGGCAATTCCGAGCTGTGGATCGGCAGTGCGGACTGGATGCCGCGCAACCTGCGCGGCCGCGTCGAAGTGATGTGCCGGATCCGCTCGGACTCGATCGCGCAGCGGCTCGAGGAGATCCTCGACGTCTATCGCCATGACGACGTGAAGGCGTGTCAGCTCGATGCCGACGGCACCTATCATCGGGTCACGACGGTGACCGGCGTACGCGCGCAGGATTGGCTGATCCAGCGCGCGCTGGCGACGGCCAGCACACCGCTCGCGCAGTCGCGTTCCGATCGCGAGTGAGTCCCTTCGCGCGCGCCCTCGGCGTTGCGCTTCAGGAGCCGTCGCGGCGCGCGAGTTGACGGAGGATCTCCGCGTGGCGCGCGCGCGTGAGCGGGTAGCTGCGGGCCAGCCAGACACCGACGACGAGGAAGCAAGCGGGCGCGAGGCCCGTCATGAAGCGGATCGCCTGGCGGGCGGTCTCGCTCTGCTGCTCGCCCTTCGCGTAGCCGAGCAGGTCGAGGATGCCCATCACCAGGAATACGCCGATCGCGCCGCCGAGCTTGCGCAGGAAACCGAACATTCCGTTGTAGAGACCCTCGCGGCGCTCGCCCGATAGCAGGTCGTCCTCATCGATCACCTCGCCGAGCATCGACCACGGCATCACGTCGACCACCGCAAAGCCGAGACCGACGAAGGGGACGTACGCGAGCACGATCCAGCGCGGCCAATCGGGCTGGACCGCGACGAGCCCGAACGACAACGCCATCCACCAGATCGAACCGGCGATGAAGATGCGCGACTTGTCGCGACCCTGTGCGAGGTAGGCCCAGACCGGCAGGCCGACGATCACGCCGGCGAGGAACAGCGCCATCGTCGGCTCGAAGTCTGCCGAGCGCCCCAGCCAGAAACTCACGTAAAGCACCAGCAGCGTGCCGGAGAGGTCCATCGCGATCCGGCCCATGATGTAGATCCACGTGAGCTTCATGAAGGTGCGGTGGCGGAACGTGAAGAGCACGGAATCGCGCAGGCTGGTCTCGGATCGTCGATTGCGAAACGCCGGGCGTTCGAAGGTGGCGGCATAGACCGCGAGCCACGGTACCGCGATCAGCACGCCGTAGAGTGCGCCCGCGGCGGCGAAGCCCGCCGCATTGCCGCCGAAGCCCTCGGCAACCGGACGCAGCATCACCGCCGTGAGGACGCCGAACATCGAACCGAGCGTCCGGTACATGTTGAGCGAGGTGCGCGCGTCGTAGTCGAGCGCCATCTCCGGTTGGATCGCGAGGTAGGGAACCGTCAGCACGCTCATCGCCAGGTTCATCAGCGTGTAGGCGATGGCGTAGTAGGCGAAGCGACCGAACGCCGAGTCGAACGGCGCATCGACCCACATCAGCGCGAAGAAGAGCCCGTAGGGCAGCGCGCCGATCAGGAACCACGGCCGGCGCCGGCCGGACTTCCAGCGCGTGCGGTCGGAGATGCGGCCCATCAGCGGATCGAAGAAGGCGTCGACGGTGCGCCCGATCAGCGGAATCGTGCCCGCCAGCACGGGACGCACATCGGCGATCTGAACCAGGAAATATTGGGCGTAGACGATCGACAGCGCCGAGAGCGCCGTGTTCAGCGTGAGGTCGCCGAGCGCGTAGACCGACTTGCGAAGCGGGCCGAGGTAAGGGGCGTCGTCTGCCATCGCGCTTGCGGCTCAGACGAGCACGGCGCCATCGAGATCGATACCGACGGGGCAGTGATCCGAGCCGCGTACCTGTGGCGAGATCCAGGCGTCGCGTGCAAAACGCATCACGGCCGGTGACGCGAGCACAGAGTCGATGCGCCAGCCGACATTGCGCTCGCGCGCGCCCTGACGCTGGCTCCACCAACTGTAGTGACCGCCCTCGGGCACGAAGCTCCGGAACGCGTCCACCCAGCCAGCGGCGAGCCAGCGATCGATTTCGGCGCGCTCTTCGGGCAGGAAGCCGCTGGTCTTCTGGTTCTCGCGCGGGCGCGCGAGATCGATTTCGCGGTGCGCGGTGTTGAAGTCGCCCATCACCAGCACCCGAAAGCCCGAGCGTCGCATTTTCTCGACGCGCTCGAAGAGCGCGCGGTAGAACGCGAGCTTGTAGGCGACGCGCGAATTGTCGCGCAGCGTGCCACTGCCTTTCGGGAAGTACGCGTTGGCGACGACGAGACGCCCGAAGCGCGCGGTCAGCAGCCGCCCCTCGACATCGAAATGCGGCACACCGAGCGAGCGCTCCAGCGAGTCCGGCTTGCGGCGCGCGTAGAGCGCGACGCCGCTGTAGCCGCGTCGCTCCGCCGGCGCGAACTCGCTGTGGTAGCCGCGCGGCGTTCGAACCGCGGCCGGCAACTCGTCCGGGAGCGCCCGCACTTCCTGCAGTCCCAGGATGTCGATGTCGGCCCGCGCGAGCCAGCGGCCGAAGCCTTTGCGCGCGCAGGCGCGAAGGCCGTTGACGTTCCACGACGCCACGCGCAGCGCGCCGCTCATCCGTTCTCCGAGCACGCGCGCAGGATCCCGGTGACGATCGCCAGCACGACCCACACGGCCGCCATCCCGATCTTCATCGGCCGCGCGGCGCGCACCGTTTCGGACGTTTCCTCGTCGCCGCCCGCTTCGATCGGCCACGGCGAGGCCGACCCCGGGCGCACGACGGGTCCCGCCGCGACACCGGCCGCCGGTCGTTCCGGCAACACCGGGCCGCCGCAATGCAGGCAGCGCCGCGTGCCGGGCGAATGCGTGACACGACAATGCGGGCACCACGCCTCGTACACCAGCGTCTGGGTCACGCGAAGAGCCGCAGCGCCGACGCCTCGAGCAGGCTTCGCACCTTGCGACCGAGACGCAGTACGCTGTCGTCGTCGGCGATCGCTTCGAGCGCATCCATCTCGAACCACTCGAGGGACGTCGATTCGTCGCTCGCAAAGATCGTCTGCCCCGGCGCTGCGACGCAGACGAAGCGCACGTCGTGATGGTGATGTGCCGGATCGCCGCCGCTGGCAGGAATCGGGTGGATGTCGAGGTCGATCGGCATCGGCGTGTCGCCAGTGTTTGCGAAACGCAGCTCCAAGAGACCGGATTCCTCGCGCGCCTCGCGCAGTGCCACCGCGGCGACGTCCGGATCGCCGTCCGCGTGGCCGCCGAGCTGCAGCCAGCGACCGAGCTTGCGGTGGTGCGTCAACAGGAAGCGCTTGCCGTCGGGCGAGAGCAGCCACGCCGACGCCGTAATGTGGCCCGGGAAGCACGAGCGTTCGAAGCAATCGCGCTGGGTCTCGACCAGCGCACGGATGCGATCGACGCACGCCCTCTCATCGGGGTGCGCGGCGCGGTAACGCGCGAGCAGATCGAGCAGGGGCTTGCGGTGCAAGATGGGTCTCGCGAGAGAGCGACTAGAGATCCGAGGCGCTCCGGATGATCTTACCGACGATCCCGTACTCTTGCGCCTCTTCGGGACTCATCCAGAAGTTGCGGTCGGTGTCTTCCGCAACCTTCTCGAGCGCTTGCCCGGTCGCATCTGCGATGCACTGGTTGAGGCGTGCACGGGCGCGCAGCAGCTCTTCGGCCTCGATGTGGATGTCGGAGGCGCGACCGTGCGCGCCGCCCATCGGCTGGTGGATCATGAAGCGCGTGTTCGGCAGCGCGAGTCGATCTTCGCGCGGCACCGAGAGATAGATGTGAACGCCGGCGCTGGCCACCCAGCCGGTGCCGACGATCCGCACCTGGGGCTTCACGAAGCGGATCATGTCGTGGATCGAATCACCGGCCTCGACGTGGCCGCCCTCGGAGTGCAGGAACAACGTGATCGGCGCGTCGGACTCGGACGCCAGCGCCAGCAACTGCGCGGTCACCTCCTGGGCGCGCTTCGACGTGATCTCGCCATGGAGCAGCACCGTGCGCGCCTCGAACAGCCGCTCGGAGATCTTCGGATGGATCGCCCCGATGCTCGGGATCGCGTCGTCTTTCGCGCTCATGAGGTTCCTCCTGGCAAGTCCCGCGTAGCGAGCCAACGGCGAGCGGCGAGGTTCATAAGGCCATGGGCGGGCGGAGCCTAACCCCGGAGTCGATGCCCACAAGACTGCTCCATCCGTGTCGGGTAGAGTGCCGGCCCGCTGCGAGCCCCATGCGGCTTCGGAGGCTTCCCCCGTTGGCCTCGATTCGCGCCTCCCGTCGCCCGTGTTGGGCCGCGCTTCCCGATGAGGAACTTCTCGACGTGCGGCTGTGCGACCTGCAGTTGCAGATCGCCGGATCGCGCCTCGAGTCGCCGCTCGCACGCCTCGATCGCGAACTCGCGAGCAAGGGCATCGCGCTCTTTCGTCCCTACGCGTGGTACTCGACCGGTTGGTTCACGCCGCACGGAACCACCGGCTTCGCGATCCCGTTCTATCTCGCGCACCCGCGACTGTTGCGACTCGAACGCAGGATGATCGGCGATGCGGAAGGCGGCAGCGTCGCGGCGTGCATGAAGCTGTTGCGGCATGAAGCCGCACACGCGCTCGACCACGCCTACCGACTCCACCGCCGACGCAGCTGGCGCGAATGCTTCGGACCGTTCGGTCATCCCTATCACGCGACGTATCGGCCGCGCATCGGTCATCGCGGCTTCGTCGTGAATCTCGGCCACGGGTACGCGCAGAGTCACCCCGCCGAAGACTGGGCCGAGACGTTCGCGGTGTGGCTCGCACCCGCGTCGCGTTGGCGGAGTCGCTACGAAGGGTGGCCGGCGCTGCGCAAGCTCTGCTACGTGGACGCGTTGGTGCGCGAAATCAAGAGCCTTCCCCCCGCCGTGCGTACGCGAGAACGCGTCGATCCGCTGTCCGAACATCGCGCCACGCTGCGCGAGCACTATGCGCGAAAGTGCGCGCGACTCGGGCGCGCCCGGCTGCGGGGAGTGTTCCTGCGATGACCACCAGGCGGACGACGGCGGCGGTCGTGCGACGCGCAGCGACACGCAGCCGCGCCACGGCGACGAAGCCGCTCCGCGTGCTGGTGCTGACCCACATCGACCTCGTGCCTCCCGACTCGCTCGAAGGGCAGAGCGAGAAGGACATCGCCGCGTGGCGCAAGGAATACGACGTCTGCCTCGGCCTGCGCGAACTCGGTCACGAGGTCCAGGTGCTCGGCGTCTCGCACGATCTGGCGCCGATCAAGCAGCACGTCGAAGGCTTCCGGCCACACGTCGTGTTCCACCTGCTGATGGAATTCCAGGACGTCGCCGTCTATCAGTCGCACGTGACGAGCTACCTCGAACTGCTGCGCGTTCCGTACGCCGGCTGCAACCCGCGCGGCCTGCTGCTCGCGCGCGACAAGGCGCTCTCGAAGTTGCTGTTTCGCGTCCACCGCATCCCGACGCCCGGCTTCCTGGTCTTCCTGCGCGATCGCGCCATCCGCATCCCCAAGCGCATCGGCTACCCACTGATCGTGAAGTCGGTGGACGAAGAAGCCTCGCTCGGCATCGCACAGGCTTCGGTCGTGCACGACGAGGAGCACCTGCGCGAGCGCGTCGCGTTCGTGCACCGGCGCGTCGCGACGGATGCGATCGCCGAGCAATACGTCGCGGGCCGTGAGCTGACGATCGGGGTGCTCGGCAACGACCGTCTCGCGACCTTCCCGGTCTGGGAGATGTTCTTCGAGAACCTGCCCGAGGGATCCGAGCCGATCGCCACGGCGCGCGTGAAGTGGGACACGGCCTACCAGCGTCGCATCGGGATCGACACCGGCGCCGCGAAGGACCTCCCGCCGGAACTCGACGCCGAGGCGACGCGCATCGCGAAGCGCACCTACAAAGCGCTCGGCCTCTCGGGCTACGCGCGCATCGATCTGCGTCTCGACGAAGCGGGCAAGCTCTACGTGATCGAGGCGAACCCGAATCCCGATCTCACCAAGGCCGAAGACTTCGCGCGCTCCGCCGCCGCAACGGGTCTCGAGTACAACGCACTGCTCCAGCGCATCCTGAACCTCGGCATGAAGCATCGCCCGCCGTGGAAGGCGAGCTGAGCGCGCTCCAAGGCCGCCGCGGGAGGGCGGGGGCGTGACGTTCGTCCAGAACGTCCTCGGCGGCTGGCGTCGCAGCTTCGCGTAGGCGCGACGAGGCGCCTGCGGATTGTTCTGGCCGAACGCTCCCGCCCCCGCTCTTGCCATTCGTTCCGGAAGATTTGCTCCTCGACACCGCATGCCGAGCGCGGGGGGGGGGGGGGGGGGGGGCCAGAGGCGCGGGCCCCCCGGGCCCGGGCGCGGCGCGGGGGGGCCCCCC
>JANLTC010000223.1:0-13950 GCA_031362725.1 Deltaproteobacteria bacterium
GGAACCAATAACCTGACAGAAAATAACCTGACGCCCGGCCCCGCTCGGGACGCTCAGGAGCAGAGGGCGTCGGAGCAGTCGCCGGCGTAGTGGTCGGGGACTTCGAGGGCTCCGGTTGCGCCGCGAACCAGCACGGCGGTGCCCTTGCAACCTTCGCGGAAGACCGTGACGCCCTTCAGGCCGCGGCGCCAGGCGGAGAGGTAGATCGCGCGAACATCCTCGGGCGTCGCCTCGGCCGGCAGGTTGATCGTCTTCGAGACGGCGTTGTCGACATGGCGCTGGAACGCCTGTTGCACGTCGAGGTGACGCTCCGGTGTGACGTCGAACGCGATTGGGAACAGCCGGCGGATCGACGCGGGCAACTCCGGAATACACCGCGCCGAACCGGCGGCGCTGACGCGCGCGACCAGGTCCTCGCTCCATGCGCCGCTGCTGTGCAGCGCGGCGGCAAAGCGCGGGTTCGTCTCGGGCAGGCGTTGGCCGTCGAGCACGTGACGCACGAAGGCCAGCGCAAAGTAAGGCTCGATGCCACCCGCGCAGCCGGCGAGGATCGAGATCGTACCGGTCGGTGCGATCGACGTGAGCGTCGCGTTGCGCAGCCGCTTGCCGGCGGCGTGCGCGCGCGAACCGACCCAGTTCGGGAACACGCCGCGCACTTCGGCGAGCTGTGCCGACGCCACTTCGGCGCGCGCATGGATGCGCCCCATGACCTGCTCGCCGAGCGCGACCGCAGCGGGATCGTCGTAGGGAATCGCGAGGTCGACCAGCAGATCGGCGAAGCCCATCACGCCCAGTCCGATCTTGCGGTTGCCGTGCACCGTCGCGGTGATCGCGGGCATCGGGTAGCGGCTCGCCTCGATCACGTCGTCGAGGAAGCGCACGCCCAAATCGACGGCACGGTCGAGCGCGTCCCAGTCGATCGCGCCCGCGCGAGCGAACGCATCGAGTCGCAGCGATCCGAGATTGCATGCCTCGTTCGGCAGCAGCGGCAACTCGCCGCAGGGATTGGTCGCAGCGAGCGGCCCGAGCTGCGGCGTCGGGTTCGCGCGATTCACCGCGTCGATGAAGATCAAGCCGGGATCGCCGCTGGCCCAGGCGAATTGCGCGATCTCGGCCAGCATCTCGCGCGCGTCGACGCGGCGCACCGGTCGGCCATCGCGCGGGTTCACCAGGTCGAAGCTGGCGCCGTTCTCGACGGCCTGCCAGAAGCGATCGGGCGTCGCGAGCGAGATATTGAAATTGGTGAGCCGCGTGCGATCGGACTTCACGCGGATGAAGTCGAACACGTCGGGATGATCGACGCGCAATACGCCCATGTTCGCACCGCGCCGGCGCCCGCCCTGCTTGACGACTGCGGTGGCCGCATCGAAGACGCCCATGAATGCGACGGGACCCGACGCGACGCCGGGCGTGCCCTGCACCACGTCCCCTGCCGGTCGCAACGCCGAGAAGTCGAAGCCGGTTCCGCCACCCGATTGATGGATGACCGCCATTTCCTTCACCGCTTCGAATACGCTCTCGAGCGTGTCT
This sequence comes from Deltaproteobacteria bacterium, assembly GCA_031362725.1. GTDB lineage: Bacteria > Myxococcota_A > UBA9160 > UBA9160 > PR03 > PR03. Next base: position 1,531 of record JANLTC010000223.1, read on the forward strand.
TCCACCGGCAGCACGAAACACGCTGCGAGCTGGCCGATCTCGGTGCCGGCGTTCATCAAGGTCGGCGAGTTCGGCAGGAACTCGCGGCGCTGGATCGCGCCGAAGAACGCCTCCTCCCAGCGTTCGGCATCGCCGCTCCATTCCTTCTCGATCGCCGCGACGCCGTGCGCGACGCGCCGACACAGCCCGTCCCAGGTCTCGACGATGCGCCCCGAGGCGTCGCGAGCGAGATAACGCGCCTCGAGCACGCGCTCGGCATTGGGCGTGAGGGGCTCCATCGCGCAGAACCTAATCGGAGACCCGAGATCCTGCGACCTCGGAAAGCGCCGGGTAGACTGCGCAGCCCCGCGGCAGAGGAGCATCGTTGTGCCTGAAACGTCCCGTGTGATCCGCAAGCAGATCGGCAACTTCCTCGAAGACTTCGTGCCGGGGCAGCTTTTCCGCCACAAGGGCGGCAAGACCGTCACCGAGGGACTCTTCACCACTTTCACCGAGTTCTCGATGACGACGAACCCGCTCGCCAAGAACGCGCGCTATGCGCGGGCGTACGGTTTCGAGGGGCTCGTCTGCCCGCCCGGGCTGGTGATGCTGGTCGCGTTCTCGCAGACCGTCGAGGACGTCTCGGAGAATGCGCGGGCGAATCTCGAATACGTCGACATGCGCTTCGGCGCACCGGTCTACGTCGGCGACACCATCGAAGTCGAGACCAAGGTGCTCGAAGTCACCGGCTCGAAGTCCAACCCGAAGCTCGGCGTGGTGCACGTGCAGTCGACCGCGCGCAAGAACCTGGGCGCGAAGGACCAGGCCGTCGTGCTCGCCTGGCAGCGCAAGGTGCAGGTCTGGAAGCGCGACGAGCGCGCCGAACTGCACGCGGGCAAGGTCGCCCCCGACGAGATCGCGTGCTCGCTGTGGCTGCCGCCGTATCAGCCGAAGGTCGACTACAAGTCGATGGCGCACCTCGCGAACGCCGACACCTACTTCGAGGACTTCGAACCCGGCACGCGCATCGAGCACTCGCGCGGCCGCACCATGACCTCCGAGCACATCCATCTCACGGCGATCCTCGACAACACCTCGCAGGTGCACTGCAACCAGTTCATGATCGACCTCGACCCGAAGCAGTACGTGGGCGGCGAGCTGATCATCTTCGGCGGCATCCCGTTCGTGCTGTGCCTCGGTCTCTCGTGCCCGAACGTCGGCGACAACGCGCTCGGCGACCTCGTCTACCAGACCGGTCGCCACACCGCGCCGCTCTTCGCGGGCGACACGGTCTTCGCCGCGACCGAGATCCTCGGCAAGCGCGATCTCGCGAATCGCCCGGACGTCGGCATTCTCGAAACGCGGCTGCTCGGTCACAAGTTCGTGAAGGCGACGGGAAGCGAGCGCGATGAAGATGCGCCGGAAGGCTGGAAGAAGCTGCAGATCTTCGAGTTGGACCGCACGGTGGCCGTGAAACGCCGCTCGCACTACGCATGATCGACCTGCACTACTGGCCGACGCCGAACGGTTGGAAGATCTCGATCGCGCTCGAAGAGATGGAGTTGCCGTACCGGATGGTCCCGGTGGACATCGGCCGCGGCGCGCAGTTCGAGGCCGCGTTCCTCGCGATCTCTCCGAACGGGAGGATGCCCGCGATCGTCGATCACGCGCCGGAGGGCGGCGGCGCGCCGGTCGCCGTCTTCGAGTCCGGCGCAATCTTGCTCTACCTCGCCGAGAAGAGCGGGCGCCTGCTGCCGCGCGACTTGCGCGGCCGGAGCGAAGTCACGCAGTGGCTGATGTGGCAGATGGGCGGGCTCGGTCCGATGCTCGGTCAACACGGTCACTTTGCGCTCTACGCGACGGACAAGATCGCGTACGCAATCGAGCGTTACCGGCGCGAGACGGAGCGACTCTATGGCGTCCTCGACCGCCGCCTCGCCGGGCGCGACCACATCTGTGGCGACTACTCGATTGCGGACATCGCGTGTTGGCCGTGGGTGGTGACGAACAAGGCGCAGTCGATCGATCTCGGCGCCTTCCCGAACGTGCGCCGCTGGTACGACGCGCTGAAGGAGCGCCCTGCACTGCGCCGCGGCTACGCGCTCGGCAAGGAACTTCGGGGCTCCGTGAGCGCGCGGCCGTCCGGCCGTAGTGCGGAAATCATGCGTTAGCGCGGCCGTCCGGCCGTGGTGCGAAAATCATGCGTTAGCAGCTCCTTCGGGCGACGGCGCCGGAAGAAGCGCCGCGGGCGCGTGAAGAGCGCGGCCTCCGCGACCACGGGCGGGTGCTCCTCGAGCGGACAGGCGCCGCCACCCGCGCAGCCGCTGTTGCCATACCAGCTGCCGTTCACTTCCGCGGAGGCGAGTCCGAGCGCACGCCCACAGCGCGCGCACGATCCAGCCGCGGCCACCCGCTCGATGTCCGGATCCGGTTCCCGATCGACTTCGATTTTCATCGCGCGGCAGCATGGCGGAGTGCGCCGGACGCGGCAAGACTGCGAGCGTGCGCCGAGCCGTTCTCGCCGCGTCCATGGTGTCGCTCGTTGCACTCGCAGCGGCGACGGCCGTACGCGCCGACGAAGCCCGCTGGCTACGCGTCGATGCGCCAGCCGCGCTCGAATCGACCGCGCAGCTCCCGCTCGTCGAAGTGCGCGGGCAGGCGGCGGCGCGCGGCGCACGCACGCACGAGTTCGTGATCGTGATCGACGTCTCCGCGAGCACGGCGCTTGCGTCGGGCTGGGACGTGGACGGCGACGGCGCGCATGGACGCACGAATCCCGAGCGGCTCGCGCTGCTGCTCGCGAAACCCGATCTACCGGCGGGCCTGGCCGAGCGGCTTCGCAGCGAAGACTTCGACGACAGCGTGCTCGCGGCCGAACTCGCCGCCACGAGCGCGCTGCTCGCGCGGCTCGACACCGGAACGCGCTACCGCGTGGGACTCGTCGAGTTCTCGGATGCGGCGCGCTTGCTGGCAAAGGTCGGCAGTCGACCGCGGGAACTCGCGGAAGCGTTGGATTCGCTGCGGCAGAACTTCCATCGCGACCTCGGCGGTTCGAACTTCGGCGACGCGCTCGCCGCGGCGCAGCGTGCGCTGCAACCCGACTCGGCGGGAGCGGCGGCGGCCGCGCCAGCCGGCACCGACCAGTCGATCCTGTTCCTCTCGGACGGCGCGCCGACATTGCCGCCACATGGCGACATGGCTCGCCAGCATGCGCTCTACGCAGCGGCTGCGGCCGGTGCCGCGGGGATCCGGATCTACAGCTTCGACTTGTCTCGCGAGCAGCCGAATGGCCCGAACGTGCTCGCCGAGATGGCTGCGCGCAGCGACGGTCGCTTCGAGATTCTCGACCGCCCGGGCGATGCGATCGCAAAGTTGCGTCGCACCGATCTCGTTGGTCTCGCCGCGCTGCGCGTCGTCAACGAAACGACCGGATCGGCGGCGCGTGCGCTGCGCACCTTCCCCGACGGCGCGTTCGATGCTTTCGTCGAACTCGCGCCCGGCCGCAACCACATCGTGTTCCGCGCGACCACGACCGCAGGGGCGAGCGCCGTCGCCGAGCGTTGGATCGATCGCAGCGCCGGAGCTACGCCCGCCGAGGCCGCAGCGCTGATTGAGGAACTCCGCAACCGAACGCGCGAGACGGAGCTATGGGCCGCGATGGAACGCGAGCGTCGCACCCAGAACATCGACCTCGACCTGCGTCTCGAGGTCGAGCCGGCGGATGCCGGGAAGCCGGCACCCGCCGAAAGCCGCTAGCTCAGGTCTTGCCGTAGTAGTAGGGGCGCATCTGGTTGTGGATCGCGCCCGCCTTCACCAGCGATTCCAAGACCGGTTCCGGGATCATCGACTTGCGACCGGTCGCCTCGGCATCGCGGCGCAGCGAATCGATGCGGTCGAAGGTGGAGCGGGTTTCTTCGGCGCTCGCTCCCTTCTGCAACTCGCTTTGCAGGCGGCCGCTCGAGTTCTCGAGCAGGCGGAGCGTTTCCCGGAGGTCGTACCAGGTCTGGCGCTGCTGCAACGATGTCTGTGTCGGGCTCTTGCGAACCTGCAGCTCGGCGTCGGCGATCGCCTTGTTGAGTTCCGTTGCGTATTGCGTCACACGGGCCTGATCCCATTTGACGTCGCCGCCAGCCGGCCGGATCTGCGCGCCCGCTGAGGCGGCGCCGAACACGGCGATCGACAAGGCGACGACGGCAAGCCGTCCGGCGCGACGAGGCATCGAGTGAATCATTGCGGGGTCCCCCTCCTCGAGCGGAGCCCAACTGCACACCCGAGAAATGCACACCCGAGTGCACGCCCGAGGCGGCTGGGCCAACGCCGGCGCAGCCTATCACGAATCGCGCGCGGCTCTATTGAAATGCGACGATTCGCAGTCCGGGCCGGCACGCTAGGCAGAGAGCAGGTGCCTCACGGCCGCCGGCATGTCCTTCGCGACGCGCACGATCGGGATGCCCGTCTGCAGGTTCTGCTGCATCTCCTGGAACGAGCGCGGCAGCTCTTCGAACGGGTAGATCTCCTTGTGCACAGTCGGCTTGAAGACCTTGCCGTAGAGCTCCGTCGCGGCCCAGCAACCGTCTACCGTCTCGTAGTGCGTGTGATCGATCGTGACCTGCTTCACGCTCATCAGCGTCGAGTTGTATTCGACCACCTGGGAGAGCTGCCAGCCCGCGGAGATGTTGACGCCGCAGCGCGCCGCGACGGCGAGTCCCGCTGCGAAGACCGGACCGCGCAGCATGTCTGCGACGATGTGCATCTGTTCGCCGTTCGTGTGCTTCTTGCATTCGCCGGCGAAGCCGCGCACGTCTTCCTTGGTCTTGAAGCGGTTGTACGCCTTCTGATCGATCCCGGTGATGCCGAGTTTCTCGAGCGCGTCGCGCCGCTCCGGCGTGCCGGAGCAGAAGTACGCGTTGTGGCCTTCACTCTTCGCGAGCATCAGGAAGCATTCCCCGACGCCGCCGCCGAACGACAGCACGTTCAACACCGCCTTGCGCTCGCGCGACACTTTCAGGCGATAGATCCCGAGCGCACGGCGCCACATGTGATACGCGGTCGGCGCGCGCAGCGGCAGCGCGGCGATCTCCCAGAGGTTGAGACCGCAGGTGAGCGGTGCGGGCACGAGCTGCCAGTCGCCGACTACGGCTTCCTCGCCATACCAGCCGATCGAGTCGGGCTTGTCGTAGGCCCAGATGCGCAGCGGCAGGCCGTAGATGTCGGGCTCGCCGTTGCAGTGCGTGATGACGATGTCGCCCGGCTTGAACCTGGTGACGTTGCTGCCAACCGAGAGCACTTCGCCCACCGCCGAGTTGCCCGGGAAGATCTTGCCGCCGCGCACGTCGGCGATGTTCACGGTGTCGGCGAGCGCAGCGTGATTGATGTTGTGCTCACCGGAAACGGCGAGGATCTTCAGATGCACGTCGGTCGGCCCGACCGGCCGCAACTCGAGCGTATCGAGCTTCACCACGCGGGAGATGTCGAAGTGATCGGGATTCCCGCCCGTGCGCTGCTGCTCGGCGGCAATCGATTCGGTCGAGATCGAGAAGGCTCGCGGCATCGGAGATCTCCGTTGATCGATGGGACGGCGCAGCATAGCCGCACCGTCCCCACCGAATCCGCCGCGTCGAGAATCTTCTGTCAGGCGACCGTTCGCGTGCGCCGCCCGATCACCATCCGGTAGAGGAACAGCAACAGCATCGCGCCGAGGATCGATGCGATGACGCCGGGTCCGGCTTCGCCCGGGGGGTACCAGCCCAACGCACGACCGAGGAAGCCGGCCGTCAGAGCGCCGGCAATGCCGATCAGGATCGTGACGATCATTCCGCCGGGATCGTCCCCTGGCATCAAGAACTTGGCCAGCGCGCCGACCACCAGTCCCACGACAAGCATCCAGAAAAATTCCATGGCCCAATCTCCTTCTTGTTGCAGAAAGCCTGTGCAATCCGCGAGCCATGGGAGCGAAACGCGCCCAGCGTCTCGCAACACGGCGCGCGGCGCGCAACGCGATAAAAAAGTGCTCGGCCTGCGGAGGCTTTGCAGCTCTTACAGCGTAGAAATGGCTCACGGCAGCTCTGCGCGCGGCTTGCCCGCCTCCATGAATGGCGATAGGGTGCGCGGCCTTACGGCTGACCCCAGACGCAGCTGCGATCCGCTCGGCGCGGGCGCCGTCTACCGCGGGTCCACCTTCGCGAGGGCCCCATGCGCTTCTACGAGTACGAGTCCAAGGCGCTCTTCGCGCGCCACGGGATGCCGCTCGGCAAGAGCGGCGTCGCGAAGAGCGCGGACGACGCGCGCCGCATCGCCGCCGAGATCGGCGGGCCGGTGGTGCTGAAGAGCCAGGTGCTCTCGGGCGGACGCATGAAGGCCGGTGCGGTGAAGTTCGCGGACACACCCGACGAGGCCGCGAAGCACTACGACGCGATCGTACCGATCCTGGTGAACGGCCAGAAGTGCCGCTCGGTGTTGGTCGAGGCGAAGAGCCCGATTGCGCAGGAATACTTCGCCGCGATCACCTGGGACGGCCGCAAGAAGTGCCCGGTGCTGATCTTCTCCGACATGGGCGGCATCGACATCGAAGAAGTGGCCGAGACGCATCCCGAGCACGTCTCGAAGACGCACTTCTCGTCGATCTTCCCGGTGACGCCGCGCATCGCGAAGGAAGCGATCGGCGCTACCGGCGTCACGGGCGACGCGCTGACGAAGCTCACGCCGATCGTCTTCGACCTGATGCGCGTGTTCCTCGCCTATGACCTCACGCTCGCCGAGATCAACCCGCTCGCGCGGCTCGCGGACGGCCGCTTCATCGTGCTCGACGGTCACATCGACCTCGAGGCCGAAGCGCGCGGCAAGCACAAGAAGCTGCTCGCCGATCTCGGCATCGGCAACGACGAAACGCGCCAGGCGCGCGAGGCGACACCGTTCGAGATCGCCGGCGCGGCGGTCAACGCGGTCGACCACCGCGGCGTCGCTGGCAACGTCGTCGAATTCGACGGCAACCTCGGCCTCGTGATCGGCGCCGGCGGCGGCTCGCTCACGCTCTTCGACGCGGTCCGCAAGCACGGCGGCAAGCCCGCGAACTACTGCGAGATCGGCGGCAACCCGAGCGTCGGCAAGGCCAAGGAACTGACCAAGCTGATCCTCGCGAAGCCCGGCGTCGAGAAGATCGCGGTGATGATGAACGTGGTCTCGAACACGCGCGTCGACATCGTCGCGCGCGGCGTGATCAAGGGCTGCATCGAATCCGGCAAGGATCCCGCAAAGGTCATCGCGATCTTCCGCATCCCCGGCGCGTGGGAAGGCGAAGGTTTCAAGATCCTCGCCAAGTACGGCGTCGATTACTGCGATCGCAGCGTTTCCATGTACGAAGCCGCGGGCCGCGCCGTCGCAAAGATGAAGAGCTGAACCATGTCCATCCTCGTCGACAAGAACACGACCTTCATGGTGCAGGGCATCACCGGCCGCGAAGCGATCAACTTGACGCGCGACTGCCTCGACTACGGATCGAAGGTGGTCGGCGGCGTGACGCCCGGTCGCGCCGGTCGCGACATCTACGGCGTGCCGGTCTACGACTGCGTGCGCGACGTGATCGCGAAACACGGCCCGGTACACGGGTCGGTGATCTCGGTGCCGCCCGGTTTCACGAAGGACGCCGCCTTCGAGGCGATCGAGAACGGCGTCGAGCTGATCGTGATCGTCACCGAGAACATCCCGCGCCAGGAAGTCGCGCAGATGGTCGAACTCGCGAACCTGCGCGGCGCGCGCATCATCGGGCCGAACTGCCTCGGCCTCATCACGCCGGGCGAGTGCAAGATGGGCGGCATCGGCGGCCCCGCCGCGAACACCAAGCAGGCGTACACGCGCGGGCCGATCGGCATCATGTCGCGCTCGGGCGGCATGACGACCGAGATCGCGAGCACGCTCACCGCGGCCGGTCTCGGCCAGAGCACCGCCGTCTCGATCGGCGGCGACGCGATCATCGGCACCAGCTACGCAGAATTGATGCCCTACTTCGAAGCCGATCCCGAGACGAAGGCGATCGCGATCTACTCGGAGCCGGGCGGCCGCATGGAAGCGGAACTCGCCGAATGGGTGACCGCGCACAAGAGCCGGCTGCCGATCGTCGCCTTCATGGCGGGCCGTTTCATGGACGAGATGCAGGGCATGCGCTTCGGCCACGCCGGCACCATCGTCGAGGGCAAGGAAGACACCACGGCGGCGAAGATCGAGCGCATGGAGGCGGCGGGCATCTCGGTCGCGGAACGCATCGAAGAGATCCCGAAGCTGATCCAGCAGCGCATCGCGGAGAAACAATAGATGGCGGGCATGTTCATCGACGTACAGGTGGACGCGGCGGTCGCGAAGGACACGGCTCTCGCGAAGAAGCTCGTGGAGGTGTGCCCGGTCAACATCTTCGCGCTCGGCAAGGACGGCGCGCTGCGCATCGAAGACGCCAACCTCGACGAGTGCACGCTCTGCGATCTCTGCATCCAGGCGGCGCCGGCCGGATCGATCCGCATCACCAAGCTGTACGAGAGCTAGAGGAGAAGCGACATGCGCAACCCCCGCGCGTTCGGCAAGGCCCTGGTGGTGGGCGCACCCACGCCGCTCACGGAAATCCCGTTCAAGCCATCGCGGATGATCCACTTCTTCGATCCGTCGAACGAGAAGATGGCCGCCAAGCTGCCCGAGATCGCCAAGAAGACGGACATCCTGCTCGGCAATCTCGAGGATGCGGTGCCGGCGGATCGCAAGGAAGCCGCGCGCGAAGGGCTCGTGAAGATCGGCAAGCAGGTCGCGTTCGGCGACACCGCACTGTGGACGCGCGTGAATTCACTCGACTCGCCGTGGTTCCTCGACGACGTCACGCGACTGGTCGGCGAGATCGGCAACGAACTCGAAGTGCTGATGCTGCCCAAGGTCGAAGGTCCCTGGGACATCCACTTCATCGACCGCTTGCTGTCGCTGCTCGAAGCGAAGCACGGCCTGCGCCGCCCGATCCTGGTACACGCGATCCTCGAGACGGGGCTCGGCGTGACGAACGTCGAAGACATCGCCACCGCCAGTCCGCGCATGCAGGGCATGAGCTTCGGTCCCGCCGATCTCGCGGCGTCGCGACGCATGAAGACGACCCGCGTCGGTGGCGGTCACCCGGGCTATCGCGTGATGTCCGATCCGGATGCGCAACATCCCGACGCGCCCCGCGTCAGCGCGCAGCAAGACCTCTGGCATTACTCGATCGCGCGGATGGTCGACGCCTGCACCGGCGCCGGCATCCTGCCCTTCTACGGCCCGTTTGGCGACATCAGCGACGCGCCCGGCTGCGAGGCGCAGTTCCGCGCGGCCTTCTTGATGGGCTGCGTCGGCGCGTGGTCACTGCACCCGTCGCAGATCGAGATCGCGAAGCGCGTGTTCTCGCCGGATCCGGCGGAAGTCGCGTTCGCGAAAAAGGTGCTCGAAGCGATGCCCGATGGCCGCGGCGTGCTGATGCTCGACGGCAAGATGCAGGACGACGCCACCTGGAAGCAGTGCAAGGTGATGGTGTCGCTGGCGGAACTGCTCGCGAAGAAGGACCCGGAACTCGCGAAGGCGTACGGGCTCTAGGGGCTCGCGCGCCCATGACGTTTCGCAAATCCCATCCGCCCGTCGGCGCGCGTCCCGGCACGCTCGCGATTCCGCCGGGTTCGCCGCCGCCGAAGATCCGGGTCGTCCGCTACGACGCCGATCACATCGAGGAGCGCGACGTCGACGACGTCGCGACGCTCGCGAACCTCGGGGAGGACCGCGTCACATGGGTCGACGTGCGCGGGCTCGGCGACGAAGTGGTGCTGCGCCAGCTCGCCACGCTGTTCGGCATGCACCCGCTGGCACTCGAAGACGCCGTCAACGTTCCGCATCGCGCCGCTTCGACGCTCTATGAAAACCAGCAAGTGTTGATTGCCCGCGTGCCGGTGATCGCCGAGGACGGTTCGATCGACGCGCCGCAGGTCTGCTTCGTGCTCGGGCGCCGCTGGCTGATCACGTTCCAGGAGCGGCCGTTCGGATTCTTCGATCCGGTGCGCGAACGGCTGCGCGCGGGGATCGGTCCGATCCGCAAACTCGGGCCCGACTACCTGGCGTACGCGCTGATCGACCTGCTGATCGACCGCTACTACCCGGTCGTGCAGGAGCTGTCGGAGGCGATGGAAGAACTAGAGCACGAAGTGATCGAGCAGCCGCTCGAGGATTCGCTCGGGAAGATCCACCAGGTGCAGCGCAAACTCGTCGTGATCCGCCGCATCGGCGCGCCGCAGCGCGAGGCGCTGGCGGCGCTGCTGCGCGACCACTCGCCGCTCGTCAGCGACGCGGTGCGCGTCTTCCTGCGCGACACCCACGATCACGCCGCGCAAATCATGGAAGCCGTCGATTCGACGCGCGAGATGGGCATCGGCCTGGTGAATCTGCACCTCTCGAACGTCAGCCAGCGCACCAACGAGGTGATGAAGACGCTGACACTCGTCGCCAGCATCTTCATCCCGCTCTCGTTCCTGGCCGGTGTCTACGGCATGAACTTCGACGACATCCCCGGGATCCATCGGCCGGAGTCGTTCGCGATCTTCGTCGCGGTGGTCGTCGCGATCGCCAGCACGATGCTGTTGTGGTTCCGGCACCGCGGCTGGCTGGGGTCGCGCAAGCGCTGACGCGGACCGCGCTTACACGCAGGCCGCGAGTCCCCGCTTGCCGGCGCTGCAGGTCGGCGGCAGACTCTTTTTCCATGGGTGGATCGCTTCTGGATCAGATCAGCAAGCTCCCGCTGGCCGAGCGCATCGAGTTGGTCGAGGACGTCTGGGACTCGATCGCGGCGGAGGCAGAGGAGCTTCCGGTTCCCGAATCACATCGCGAGGAACTCGCCCGGAGGCGAGAAGCGCACCGCGAGCAACCCGGCCGCACGCGTTCCTGGGAAGAGGTGAGGCGTCGGCTCTGGTCGGAAGAGTGACGCTTCCTCTGGTCCTCCTGCCGGAGGCCGAGGGCGACATTCGAGAGACGCGGCGCTGGTACGAGCGCCAACGCCCGGGCCTCGGGTGGGAGTTCCTCGGCTGCGTCGAGGCTCTCCTCGCGCGAATCGAACGCAACCCGGAGTTCTACGCGCTCGCCGACGGAGCGAGCCGTCGAGGTCGCATCCGACGCTTTCCCTACGCGGTGTACTATGAGATCGAGAGCGACCAGATCGTCATCCAGGCGGTCTGGCATCTGCGCCGCGCGCCAGGAAGCTGGCGCGAGCAGCGGTAGCCCGCAGCGGCTCGGCGGCCCGGATGCACGAAGGCCCCACGGCTTACGCCGCGGGGCCACCGGAAAGGGTCCAAGCGCCAGAGGTCAGAGGGCCTTCGTGGTGCGCTTTCGCCGCAGCGCCATACCGAGAACTCCACTCATCACGAGCAACCCCGTTCCGGGCTCGGGGACCAGACTCGCGACACGAAAACCGAGGACGCTGTTCTCGACCGTCGTACTGCCGAAGTTCGGGTACAACGCGGCGAGGTTGCTGGCGTTGTCGTTCCAGTTCGCGCCCCGGATGCCCCGGAACGAGCCGCTCACGATCTGTTCGTTCCACTCAAACACGTTCCCCCCTTGGTCAAACGTGCCATACGGGCTCGCGGAGCCGGTGTACGCGCCCGCGTTGGTGACCGCGCCGACCGCGCTGTTGCAGTTCGCGGTGTTCGCCGTCGCCCCCGGCGCTGCGCACCCCGTCGCCGCGTTCGTCCCGGCCGGGTAGTCGAAGTAGACCCCGCTGGCGTCGTAGTACGCGGCCTTGTACCACTCGTTCTCGCTGGTGAGGAAGATATTGGCGCCGCCGTTGCGCGTGACGGTCAGGCCGTTGCTCGGCGTGGCCGTCCCGCCGAGCAGCGTGTATGCGCCGGTCTCGGTGCTGGCGATCCCCTGCCCGTTGTTCAGCCAGTTCGAGAAGCGCAGCGAGTCGTAGAACGACACGTAGGTCACGGGCTTGTTCGCGAAGCCGGCCTTCACCGTGTAGGTGAAGCTGCCGGAGACGCCGCTCCGCGTGATGCCGCCGTTGCTCGGGTCGCTGTTCATGCTCGTGTTGTAGAGGCCTAGCGGGTCCGAGGCCGCCTTCGCGTTCAACAGCTCCGCGTACTGGGCGTTCGTGACCTCGTACTTGTCGATGTTGTAGTTGGACGAGACCGAGCCGCAGTTGGACGCGTAGCAGTTGGACGAGGGCGTGTCGGCCGCGTTGCCCGCGTTGCCGACCGCTACCCAGTCGATGATCACGGTTGCCGAGGCCGGCGTGGCCAGCAGTGCAGCCCAGCCAATGAGAAGCAACTTTCGCACGGTCTGATTCCTCCCAGGGTCAAACCGTGAGAAACACACCATTACGGCGCTCCCCTTCCCGGCAATATATATAAGAAAGTGTCGCGCCGAGAGAGAGAGAGAGAGAGAGAGAGAGAGAGAGAGAGCAAG
>JANLTC010000244.1:0-13390 GCA_031362725.1 Deltaproteobacteria bacterium
ACGGTGCCGATCTACCAGGCGCTCGAACGCGTCGGCGGCCGACCGGAAGATCTCAGCTGGGATCTGTTCCGCGAGACGCTCGTCGAGCAGGCCGAGCAAGGCGTCGACTACTTCACGATCCACGCGGGCGTGCTGCTGCGCTACGTGCCGCTCACCGCGAAGCGCCGCACCGGCATCGTCTCGCGCGGCGGCTCGATCCTCGCAAAGTGGTGCCTCGCGCATCATCAGGAGAACTTCCTCTACGTCCATTGGGACGAGATCTGCGAGATCATGGCCGCCTACGACGTCGCGTTCTCGATCGGCGACGGCCTGCGCCCGGGTTCGATCGAAGACGCCAACGACGCCGCGCAGTTCGGCGAGCTGAAGACGCAGGGCGAACTGACGAAGCGCGCGTGGGACTTCGACGTGCAGGTGATGAACGAAGGCCCGGGGCATGTTCCGATGCACATGATCAAGGAGAACATGGAGAAGCAGCTCGAGTGGTGCGGCGAGGCGCCGTTCTACACGCTCGGTCCGCTCACGACGGACATCGCACCCGGGTACGACCACATCACCAGCGGCATCGGCGCGGCGATGATCGGCTGGTACGGCACCGCGATGCTCTGCTACGTGACGCCGCGTGAGCACCTCGGGCTTCCCGATCGCGAAGACGTGAAGACGGGAGTCGTGACGTACAAGATCGCCGCGCACGCGGCCGATCTCGCGAAGGGTCACCCGGGCGCGCAGCTGCGCGACAACGCGCTCTCGAAGGCGCGCTTCGAGTTCCGCTGGGACGACCAGTTCAACCTGTCGCTCGATCCCGAGACGGCGCGCCGGCTGCACGACGCGACGCTGCCCGCCGAGGCGCACAAGGTCGCGCACTTCTGTTCGATGTGTGGGCCGAAGTTCTGCTCGATGGAGATCACCCAGCAGATCCGCGACTACGCGCGCGACCACGGCGTCGATGCCGAGGCGGCGCGCGAGCAGGGCATGGCCGAGATGAGTGACAGCTTCCGCGCCCGCGGCGGCGCGCTCTATCACCGCGACTGAGCGAGACGCGGGAGGTTGGCGTTGGAGCCCGAGCGAGGCGTGCCGTTCGCGGGAGCGACTCCCGCCATCACCGCACTGCGTTATGACGACGCCCAGCGCAACCACACGCTGCGTAGGATCTCGCGGGGCTGCGCGCTCGCGAGCGCCGTGCTCGCGCTGGGCGCACTGGCCGGGTTCTGGTTGGAAGTCCATACCCTCGCGAGTCTCAGCGAAGAGAACTCGACGACGAAGCCCACCACCGCGCTCGCCGCGCTCGCGCTCTGTTACGGGGTGCATTCGCTCGCCTGGCCGGCGGGGACCCCCTGGCACACCTGGCGTCCGCGCGTTGCGCTGGTACTCGCCCTGCTGCTCTCCGCGGCGACGCTCGCCGAGCGCGCGTTCGGTTGGGATCTCGGCATCGACGAGTTGTTCTTGCGCGATCCGTGGCCGTTGCCCGGAGTCGCCCCCGGCCGGCCCGCAGCCGCCATCACGATGGCCGTTGCGATGCTGGCGTGCGCGCTGCTGCTCGCGGGCCGCGGGCTCGCCTACACCGTTGCACAAGCGCTGGCGATCGCAGCGGGCAGCATCGGCGGTCTCGCGTTGATCGGATACATCTTCGGCGCGCAGGCGCTCTACGCGTTCCAGTCCTACCCGCAGGTCGGACCGAGCAGCGCGCTCGCGCTGCTGCTGCTCGCGATCGGCACGCTCGCCGCGATGCCGGATCGCGGCCTCGCCGTGCTCGCGACCGCCGACACGGTGGGCGGAGCACTCACGCGGCGGCTGGTACCGGTTGCATTCGGTGTCCCGCTGCTGCTCGCGGTCCTCGCGCAGCTCGCGACGCAGCGCGGTCTGGTCCGCGCAGAGCTCGCGATGGCGCTGTTCTTCGTCACGTCGACCGCGACGCTCAGCGCGGTGATCCTCAACACCGCAAACTCGATCCATCGGCTCGACGCGATCCGCTCGCGCAATGAAGCGCTGCTGCGCGAGTCGGCCGGGCGCGTCCGGCACCTCTCCGCGCTCGTCAACGCGATGGGGACCGCGACCGTCTCGTTCGACGCGCTCGGTCGCATTGCGACCTGGAACACCAGCGCCGAGCGTGTCTTCGGTCGTCGCGCTGCCGACACGATCGGTCGTCACGCGAACGACGTCCTCGCGATCGATGCGGAGCAAGCGCTGTCGCGTGCGCTCGAACACGTGCTGCGTCGATCCGAGGAACAACGCGTCGAACTGCGCTTCGAGACGCCGCGCGGCGACACCGTCGCGGGCACCCTGACGCTGTCGCCGCTGCTCGACCGCGAGCGACGCGTGCTCGGCGCCTGCGCGGTCTTCGAGGAGGCGCGCAAGTCGTGAGCGCCGAGCGCCACGAGAACGCCGACCGGCGGGCCGGCTCGGTCGTCGCGCGGGTGGGCGGCGCGCTCACGCTGCTGGTCGGATCGCTGTACGTGCTGCAGCCGTTCCTCGTACCGGCCGTCTGGGCGGGCATCCTCGGGTATGTCACGTGGCCGCTGTATCGCAGTGTGCGGCGACATACGCGACGCCCGCGGCTCTCGGCTGGCCTCTTCACGCTCGGCGTCGGACTGGTGATCGGCGTGCCGGTGGCGTGGATCCTGGTCGCGCTCGCGACCGAGGCCTCGAATCTGATCGGTGTGGCGCGCGAGTGGGTGAATGCGGGCGCGCCCTTCCCGAGCTGGATCACCGAGCGTGCCTGGATCGCGACGCGCCTCGAGCGGCTGCGCGGGGAGTCGATCGTCCAGCCCACCGAGATCGCGAAGTACGCCACGACCTACGCCGCGAACCTGTCCGGCCAGCTCGTCGCGGTCGCCGGAAGTCTCGCCGGCAACGCATTCAAGTTCGGCATCACGATGACGACGCTGTTCTTTTTCTACCTCGATGGCGAGAACCTGACCGAGCACGCGCGACGTCTGGTCCGCGTCGTGTTCCCGCAATCGCGCGATGAGCTGCTGCCGTACGTCGGAGGCGTGGTGCGCGCGGTGGTGTTCGGCTTGCTCGGGACTGCGATCGTGCAGGGCGTGGTCGCCGGAATCGGCTTCTGGATCTTCGGCGTACCGTCACCGGTCGCGCTCGGCGCGCTCACCAGCGTCGGCTCGTTCATCCCGATGGGTCCCGTCTTCATCTGGGGCGGTGCGACGCTGTGGCTACTCGCGAACGATCACCTGGCCGCTGCCGCCGGCATGGCGATCTGGGGTGCTGGCCTGGTCAGCACGATCGACAACGTCCTGCGACCGATCCTGATCAGCGGCGGCCCCGCGAATGTCCCGTTCCTGCTCGTGCTCTTCGGCGTGCTCGGCGGACTGTTCGCGTTCGGGATGCTCGGCCTCTTCCTCGGCCCCGTGCTGCTCGCGGTCACCTTCGCATTGATCGCCGACTTCTCGCGCCGGTCGGAGCGGGGCTAGCAGCAGAAAGGGGACGGACCTCGGCCAGGCAAGTCCCCTTGCATCACCGCGCCATCGCACGCTGCTGGACGAGCCTGACATTTTCTGCGGCTCGATCGGCTTCCGCTCCGACGCGGGCAGGGCCGGCCGCGCTGCTTCGGGCGCCGCGAGCAAGGCGGACTCGAGTTCCATCGGAGTGACGTTCCAGCGACGAGCCGGAGCGACCCTTCCGCGTTTGCTCGCAGCGCTGCCATCGACCTCAGCATCGAGTCCGCGATACTCCCGACCCAATGAGCGCCAGCGCCCGACTCAGTGCCGCGAATCCGCTCCCCGTCGCACCCGGCTCGCGTTGGCTCTTTGGTCCCGTTCCCGATCTGCTGCTGGGTTGCGGCGTAGGCTACGCGATCGTACTGGCCTTCCTCTGCGTGTACGGCGCGAATGTCCGGGAGTTCATTGCGCCCGGCTTCTTGCCCTTTCTCACCGTGCTGATCGGGGCGCCGCACTACGGCGCCACGCTGCTGCGCGTCTACGAGCGACGCGAGGATCGGCGCGCCTACGCGCTGTTCTCGGTCTGGGCGACGCTGCTGCTCGCGACGCTCTTCGTCCTCTCGACGCGCTCGATCTGGATCGGCTCGCTGGTGTTCACCGCGTACATCACGTGGAGCCCGTGGCACTACACCGGCCAGAACTACGGCCTCGCGGTGATGTTCCTGCGCCGACGCGGCGTCGCGCTCGACGCCACCACCAAGCGCTGGTTCTATGCGTCGTTCCTGCTGTCCTACGTCGCGACGTTCCTGGCGATCCATAGCCAGGCGCCCGGCGCCGACTACACGCCGCCCCTCTTCATCGCCGACACGGTTCGCGTGATCTCGCTCGGGATCCCGAACAACATCGGCGGGCCGCTCTTTCTCGGCGCACTCGCGGCCTACGGCGTGACGCTGCTCGTAGCCGTCACACGGCTGACGCGACGCGCGCATCTCGGTGCGATCGCTCCCGCGCTGCTGCTCGCGACGACGCAGGCGCTGTGGTTCTCGCTCCCGGTCGCGCTGCGACGCTTCGGGCTGCTCTCCTCGCTCGAGCCCTTCGCGCCGCAGTACGCCGGCTGGTACTTCTTCTGGGCCGCACTCGGCCACTCGATCCAGTACATCTGGGTGACGAGCTATTTCGCGCGCAACGCGATCGCTGCGCCGCGGCTCCCGATCTATCTGAGCAAAGCGCTGTTCGCCGGTACGGCGATCTGGGGCTTGCCCACGCTGCTCTTCGCGCCGGCCCTGCTCGGCCGCCTTCCCTACGACGCGGGACTCGGCGCGCTGATCGCCGCGGTCGTGAACCTCCACCACTTCGTGCTCGACGGCGCGATCTGGAAGCTGCGCGACGGACGCATCGCGCGCATCCTCGTTCGCAGCGAGCGGGCCGCGGCGGCCCCGCCCATCGACACAGCACGCCGTCGCTGGCTGGCACCGGCATTGCTCGCGGTCGGCGCGGTGTGCTGCGTGACGATGGTGCTCGCCGAGTTCGAGATGGAGTTCGGCCTGCGCCGCGCCTATGCGCGCGTCGATGTGTCGCGCATGCACACCGCTCTCGAGCGGCTCCGCAGGGTCGGTCGCGACAGCGCCAGCAACCATCACACCTTCGGACGGCTGCTGGCCGCGCAAGGCGAGCCGGGCGGTGCGATTCGGGAGTATCAGAAAAGCGTGAGGCTGCATCCCACTGCGGACGCATGGGTGTCGCTGGCGGATACGCTCGAAGGAATGGGCTTGATCCGCCAGGCGCGCGAATCCTTCGAGCACGCAATCGAGCTGGCGCCGGACTCCGCGGTGATCCTGTATCGCGGCGCCGCGCTCGCGACCAAGGCCAGCGATCGCGAGCGCGCGCGCGTGCTGCTGGAGCGGGCCGTCGCGATCGAGCCGACCCGCAAGCTCTATCAGCTCGCCCTCGAGAACGCGCGCGCCCGTGACCCCGCGCCTCTGCCACCGGAACCCGGCGCAACGCCCTGATCACCGATCCCTCTGGACGCCCCCCGCACGCCGAACAAGGCACTCCCAACGCGGAGCCCCTCGACTCATGCCAGCGCGCGGCCGTCCGACCGTGGTGCGCAATCACGAGTTGGAGAATTTCGGGATCACGTGGGCGCCCATCAGCTCGATCGTCTGCATCACCTTGTCGTGCGGAATCTTGTACGGGTTCACCAGACACAGCAGCAGATCGACGCCCGCCGCCTCGTAGCGGCGACACGCTTCGAGACAATCGTCGGGCGTGCCGAGCGCGCAAGCGCCCGCGCCGGTCAGATACTCGAGTGTCAGCAGGTCGAGCGCGCCGCTTGCGTCGACCTTCGCGAGATCGGCGGCGTAGGCGTAGTTGCCGAGATCCGTCTTCGTCTCGGCCATCCACGTTGCGAGCGACCCGATCAGGCGCGCGCCGGCCTTCGGATACCACTCGAAGGATTCGCGTGCGACTTCCCAGGCCTCTTCGCGCGTCGGCGCGCACAGCGTCATCGTGAAGGTGGCGGCCTGGTCGTGCACCCACTTCCCGAGCGGCGCGCGGCATCGACCGATCGCCGCGCGATAGAGGTCGATCTTCTTCTTCACCTCTTCGGGCGGTACGCCCACCGCGAACGAGCAGAGGCCGAGCCCGAGTTCGCCGATCTGCTGGTGGCCGTCTTCCGACGATGTCGCGCCCCAGATCGGCGGGTGCGGGCTCTGGAGCGGCTTCGGCAGCACGCGCCGCTTCGGCATCTGCCAGTGTTTGCCCGCGAGCTCGTACTCGTCGTTCGTCCAGCAGCCGACGACGTGCCCGATCGCCTCCTGCCACATCGCGCGCGTCTCGGTCGGATCGACGCCGAAGCCTTCGAGCTCGGGGCGCGTCGAGGAGCGCCCGGTCCCGAAGTCGACGCGACCGTCGGAGAGCAGATCGAGCACCGCGACCGACTCGGCCGTGCGCACCGGATGGTTGTACGGCTTCGGCATCAGCCGCACGCCGTAGCCGAGCCGCATCCGCGACGTGCGCGCGGCGATCGCGCCGTACAACACCTCCGGATTCGAGCAGTGCGAGTATTCCTCGAGGAAGTGGTGCTCGACGGTCCAGAACGCATCCCAGCCGCAGCGCTCCGCGAACACGGCCTGCTCGAGCGTGTCCTTGTAGGCGCGATGCTCGCTGCCTGCGTCCCACGGACGGGCCACCGGAATTTCATAGAAGAGCGCGAACTTCATCGGCCGGCTTCCTTTCCTGTGTGCGGCGCGGCAGTCTACCCCGCGAAACGGAGGTGCGAGCGTGAGTCGCCTGGCGGGCAAGATCGCGGTGGTGACGGGGGCCGCGTCGGGCATCGGACTCGCGTGCATGGAGCGCTTCGCGGCCGACGGCGCGCAGGTCGTCGGCGCCGACGTCGAGCCGGGCGCGGCGCCGGGCGTCGCGCAGCTCGACGTGCGCGACGAGGCGGCCGTCGCGCAGCTCATCCACTACGTCGCGCGCGAGCACGGTCGCATCGACATCGTCGTGAACGCCGCGGGCGTGGCCGGCGGCGGTCCCGTGCACCTGCTCGAAGCAGCGTCCTGGGACCACGTTCTCGACATCAATCTGAAGGGCACCTTCCTCGTCTGCAAACACGCGCTCGCGCAGATGCTGAAGCAGTCGCCCGTGGACGGAGAGCGCGGCGTGATCGTGAACCTCGCCAGCGTCGAGGGACTCGAAGCCACCGCGGGCGGCAGCGCCTACAACGCGTCGAAGGGTGGCGTCGTGTTGCTCACCAAGAATCTGGCGATCGACTACGGGCGCAGCGGGATTCGCGCCAATGCGATCTGCCCGGGCTTCATCGAAACGCCGATGCTCGAGAGCGTGCTCGGCGCGCCCGCGATGGCGGCGATCCGCGAGGAGATCCGCCACGAACACAAGCTGCGGCGCTTCGGGCGGCCGGGCGAGATCGCCGCAGTGGCCAGCTTTTTGGCCAGCAGCGACGCGTCGTTCGTGTCGGGACAGGCGATCGCGGTGGACGGCGGCTACACCGCGGGCCGCGATCCGCACATTACGGAACTGATGGGGCTCTGAGCGCGATCGGCGCGCTCGCGCCGTCGCCCTCGTCATCGTCGAGCGAGAAGCCGCGGAACAGCAGTGCGCCGACGACGAAGCCGAGGCACGGCAGGCCCGCGAAGAGCACGCGGAGGCCGAACAGGCTCGTCTCGGACTGCAATGCGTTCGGGACGAAACCGGTCCACGTCATCACGATGCCGCTCGCGCCGACGGCGACGGAGGTTCCAATCTTCAGCGTGAGTGTCATCGCCGCCGAGTAGACGCCTTCTTTGCGCTCGCCGGTACGCCGTTCATCGAGATCGATCACGTCTGCCATCAGCGAACTCGCCAGCACGCCGCCGCAACCCATCGCACAGCCCGCGACGGCCAGCAGCGCCATCGCCAACGCGACGTCTCCCGCGCCGACGAACCAGATGCCGCCGAACGCGCCCGCCGCGAGCAGCATCGCCGCGAGCCAGGTGTCGCGCTTGCCGAAGCTCCTCGAAATGCGCACCCAGATCGGAATCGACACGACCGCCGAGACCACGTAGGCCGCCGGTAACAGACCGACGACGTCGGGGCGCCGAAGCAGATACTCCGCAACGTAGGGCGCCATCGTGCCGACCGCGCCGACGCCCACGCTCTCGACGAGGTTGACGAGCAGCAGCAATCGCGCGGGGCGCGTCGAGACGACGTCGCGCAGCGCCGGCAGCAGGCCGCGACCGCCGCGCTCGCCGGCGACGGCCGCATCGCGCAACACCAGCGGCGTGATCGCGAGCAGCGCGACGGCCACCAGCGCCGCGGGGATCGCGATCTCGGCAGCCATCGCGCGCGGATCCTCCGCGTTCATCGCCAACTGGATCGCGCCGAATGCGAGCAGCATGCCGATCGTGAAACTCATCTGCCGCGCGCCGAACAGGCGCGTGCGCTGGTGCGGATCGCGCGACAACTCGGCGCCGAGCGCCGCGTGCGGCAGCGTGTAGAGATCGAAGGCCGTGTAGAACACCAGCAGCGCGACCGCGATCCACGCGATCTGCGCGTTTCCGGCGAGTGCGCGCGGCGTCGTCCACAGCATCACGAAGCCGACGACCAGCAGCGGCAACGCCGCAAATAAGAACGGCCGGCGCCGCCCGAAGCGCGATCGCGAGCGGTCGCTGAAGCTGCCGACGAGCGGCCCGTTGATGCCGTCCCACAGCTTCGCCACCGAGAAGAGCACGCCCACGATCGCGGGCGACAGCAGCAGCACGTCGGTCGCGAACTTTAGGAAATAGAACTGTAGGAAGAAGAGCATGTAGGACACGCCGAGGACCGGCACGCCGTAGGCGAGCAGCTGTGCGTTCGACACGCGTCGTTCAGTCAAGCGGACTCCGTCGTGGGCGCGAGCGCGCGGGAGCATACAGGGAGATTTTTCGGGTGTATTGCTGGGTCGCCGTCCTTATGATCCGGCTCGATGATCCCGCTCGCTGGCGGACGCCAGCGAGCCGAACACGAGTCAGGCGGCTCGGAGCAGAAGAGCGCCGAGTTTTGCGAGCGGGAGGAGAGCGGGATGCTCGATCTGGCGATTCGGAATGGCACGGTGATCGACGGCACGGGAGCGCCGGGGCGGCGCGCGGATGTCGGTGTGCGCGAGGGCCGCATCGTCGCGATCGGATCGCAGGGCGAGCCCGCGCAGCGCACGATCGACGCCGACGGGCACGTCGTCGCGCCCGGCTTCGTCGATCTGCATACCCACTACGACGCGCAGGCGTTCTGGGATCCGACGCTCTCGCCGTCGCCGCTGCACGGTGTCACGACGGTGATCGGCGGCAACTGCGGTTTCTCGATCGCGCCGCTCGCCGGCGGCAGCGGCGACTACCTGATGCGGATGCTGGCGCGCGTCGAAGGCATGCCGCTCGAGAGTCTCGAGATCGGCGTGCCGTGGAACTGGCGGAGCTTCGGTGAGTACCTCGCTCGCCTCGACGGCACGCTGGCGATCAACGCCGGCTTCCTGGTCGGCCACTCGGCGCTGCGCTGCGCAGTGATGGGCGAGCGTGCCGTCGGCGGCGCCGCGAGTGATGCAGATGTGGCCGCGATGGTCGCGCTGCTGCACCGCTCGATCGAAGAAGGCGGGCTCGGCTTCTCGTCCTCGTGGTCGCCGACGCACAACGACGGTGGCGGCGATCCGGTTCCGTCACGCGTCGCGAAGCGCGAAGAGTTGATCGCACTCGCCGGCGCGCTGCGCGATCACGACGGCACCAGCCTCGAGTTCATCCCGGGCGTCGGGCGCTTCACGGAAGAGGAAATGGACGTGATGGCGTCGATGTCGATCGCCGCCGGCCGCCCGCTCAACTGGAACTTGCTCACGGTGATCGCGTTCCTGCGCGAGGGTGTCGACGCGCAGCTTGCCGCATCGGACTACGCGGCAGCTCGTGGCGGGACCGTCATCGCGCTGACACTCCCGCAGCTGATGTCGCTGCGTCTCAACTTCGTGTCGCTGTTCATTCTCGACGCTCTACCCGGCTGGTCGGAAGTCGTCGCGCTGACGCTGCCCGAGCGCATGCGCGCCTTCGCCGATCCCGCCGTGCGCGAACGCCTTGCGAACGGCGCGAAGTCGCCCGAAGCCGGCGCGTTCCGGGCGCTCGCGGTGTGGGACAACATGACGATCGAGGACGTCGTGGCAAAGGCGAACGAGCGCTACCGCGGCCGCAATCTCGGCGAAGTGGCGCGCGAAGCGGGTCGTCCCAGTTTCGACATGATGTGCGAGATCGCGCTCGCCGACGAACTGCGCACCTCGTTCCGCACGCCTAGTTTTGGTGACGACGAGGAGAGCTGGAAGCTGCGCCGCCAGATCTGGCGTGATCCGCGCGCATTGCTCGGCGCTTCCGACGCCGGCGCGCACCTCGACATGATCGACACCTTCACCGCGACGACCGCGCTGCTCGGCCCCGCGGTGCGCGATCGGCAGATGCTGACGCTCGAAGAAGCGATCCATCAGAGCACCGACCGCCCGGCACGGCTCTACGGACTGAAGGAGCGCGGCCGCCTCGCGCCCGGCTGGCACGCCGACGCTGTGATCTTCGACGCCGCGACGATCAAGCCCGGCCCGGTGCACACGCGCCGCGATCTGCCGGGCGGCGCCGCGCGCCTGTTCGCGGCGGCCGAGGGCATCGCGCACGTGCTGGTCGGCGGTGTCGAGGTGGTGCGGGGTGGCGAGATGACGGAACAGCGACCGGGCACCGCGCTGCGCGCTGGTCGCGACACTTCGACCGGTTGCTAGCGCGACGCCAGCGCCAGACCGGCTGCAGCGCCCCTACCAGCTACGGATCTCGGGCAACACCGTGCTCGCGAACAGCCGCATGCTGCGCTCCGCATCCTCGACCGCCATGCCGCCGTAGTGCGAGATCAGGTTCAGCTCGAAGTCGCCGAGCAGTTCGCGGCGCCAGCGCAGCTTCTCGAGGATCTGCGCGGGCGTGCCCCAGGTCTGTACGCCGCAGTAGCTGCGCACCGCCACCTCGAGCCCCACCGCCTTGAACGCGTCCGACGCACTCGCGTACATCTGGTAGCCGGGCAGCGCCCGGAAGTGATCGGACAGCAGCTCGTAGTGATGCACGATCGTCAGGAAGTAGTTCGCCATGTGTTCCATCGCCATCGCTTCGGCGCGACCCGGATCCGTGTCGCAGAAGAACAGATCGCCGGTCAGCGGCGGCGGCGGCTCGCTCGCATGTTGACGGCGCCAGGCTTCGCGATAGCTCGCGAGCGCGCCCTTCGCGTACAGCTCCCACGGCTGCTGCGAGAACGTCATCAACCGCGCACCGAGTTCCGCCGCCTGCACGACCGAGTCGGGCGACATGCCGACGCAGTACAGGCGATCGCGAAAGCTGCGCAGCGGCCGCGGGCGGATCTCGGTGCGCCGCTGCGGGTAGTACGGCCCCTAGCCTTCGATGAAGCCCGTCTCGACTGCGGCAAGGATCATCCGCGCGGCCTCGTCGAAGCGCGCGCGGCTCTCACCCATCTCGATGCCGAAGTGCTGGTACTCGACGCGCGCAAGACCGCGACCGAGGCCCAGCACCGCGCGACCGTTCGACAGGTGATCGAGCATCACGATCCGTTCGGCGACGCGCAGCGGATCGTTCCAGGGCACGATCACCGCACCGGTCGCTAGCTTCACGCGCTTCGTGCAGCCCGCGAGCCAGGCGAGGAACGCGATGTTGTCGGGACACGCCGAGTAGTCGGTGAAGTGGTGCTCGGGCGGCCAGACCTTGTCGTAGCCGAGCTGTTCGCCGAGCAGCGCGAGACGCATCTGGCCCTGCATCACGTCGGCGTCGCAGCCGCGGCCCTGGTAGTTCTGGAAGATCAACAGCAGGCCGACATCCATCGCGGATTCCTTCTCGCGCGGTCGCTTCGCGATCGTACCACGCGGAACAGGGCGACTGGCGGCGAGCTACCCACGAACGGCGCGTCCGGATAAGCTGCGCCCCGCATGCGAGCAGCACAATCGGACGCGCTCTCCTTCTCGGTCGACTTGCGCACGCGCGCGGCACGCTGAGCCGCGCGTGGGTCTGCTGCTCGCGCTGATCGTCTACGGCTTCTACATCCAGGCGCTCGGTGGGCTCGCAGCGCCGTTCCTCGCCGCCGAATTCGGGCTCGACGACGCGGCGATCACCAGGGTCGCGGGCTGGATCGCGCTCGGCGCATTTGGAACCGCGGTGCTGACGCGGCTTGCCGATCGGCACGGCCGGCGTCGCGTGCTGATCGCCGCGTTTGCCGGCATTCCACCGCTCGCGCTGCTGACGGCGCTGGCGACCGGCGTCACGAGCTACGTGGTGATCCAGATTGGCGTCAGCGCGCTGCTCGGAACCTTCGTCACCGCGCTCGCGGTGGTCGTCGCGGAACGCAGTAGCGACGCCCGGCGCGCATCCGGCCAAGGGTGGTTCGGCGTCTTCGCGTCGCTGGGCGGCGCGCTCGCGCTGATCGTCGGGGCGCTCGTGCCGCTGCTGCCCGGCGGCTGGCGCGCGTTCTGGGGCCTCGCCGCGCTGCCGGTCGTCGCGATCCCGTTCGTCCGCGCGCGACTCGCCGAGACGGATCGCTTCAACACCGCGCGCGATCACGGCCGGGTCGCGGCGACGCGCGCACACCATCTCTTCCGCGGTGTCTATCGGCGCCGCGCGATCGGCCTGCTCGCGGTGGCGCTGCTGAAGCCGATCGCCCTCACCGCCACATCCACCTGGCCCTACTACCACATGGTGAAGACCCTCGGCCTCTCGTCCGCGACGGCGAGCCTCGTGTACTTCATCGGGGGCGGCATCGGGATCCTCGGCAATCCGCTCGGCGCGCGCCTCACGGATCGCTGGGGACGTCGGCCCACCTCGCTACTCGGCGTTGCGGTCGCGACCGCAAGCGGTGTCGCGTTCTACTACGTGCCGGCCGGCAGCGGAGCGCTGTCGCCGCTTCCGATGTTGACCGCGCTGATGGCGATCAACCAGATCTCGACGTCGATCTTCTCGCTCGCCGACCGCTGCATCGACGCCGAGCTCTTTCCGACCGCGCTGCGCACCACCTACCTCGGCGCCGCGCGCCTGATGAACGCTGCCGCCGGCGTCGTGGCGATGTTCGGCCTGAGCATGCTCGCCGCACCGCTCGGCAGCCTCGGCAACGCGATCGCCGTACTGTCCATCGCCTCGATGATCCCCGCGCTAGCGATCTTCCTGGCCGTAGTCCCCGAAACCCGCGGCCTCACGCTCGAGCACGCGTCCCTGGAAGACCAACCCCCAACCAGCGAGTAGCGGGGGCGGCCCCGCGCCTACGCGTCACCCATCCATCGCGCCCGCGAGTTGCTTCGCGATCTGTGCCATCCGAACGACTTCGCCCACCCCCATGCCCGGCGGCCGACCGCCGACGCCACGGATCGGTGTCAGATCGACGTGCTTCGCCTGGGCGCGCAAGGCGCCCACCGTGCACTGTTCGCGCGGGATCGTCGCGAACGGGTCGTAGCGGAAGATCCGCATCGC